>JASLOY010000239.1 GCA_030745255.1 Vicinamibacterales bacterium | reverse complement strand
CCAGCTGTCCCATCGCCACGACACAGGGGAATCCCGTGGGGACAGGACACGCCGCAGCCCCTCTCAACAAGTTTGTTGACCATCCGGCAAGGTATCTGCATTTGTGTCGCCCCGAGTCACCGCACGTGGCGCCTCGCAGGGTCCGGAACTGTCGGTGCCATGACGCCAGGGCATCCGCGTGGCGCCGCATCGCCTGTAGAACACTGCACCACGCCACATGGAGCCGTGTCAGTGCCGGCCTCGATCCGGATATGGCGCAGATCTTGCTCGCATAACACCTAAGGGTCACTCGAGGGGCGACAATCGCCGAGGTCCAGGTCGAGCGACTGCCAGCACCGGGTCGCACGTTGCAAGGGGTACGCAATGGGATCGTCCACTCTGCCGACTCCCGACTATCGTTACCAGTCCACCATCAGGACCAAGGACTCTCGTTCACGGGTCTCATTGGCTGAAGCGGTTGGCGCATTCGAAAAGCATCTCATCCAGGAAGCGCTGAAGAAGACCGGCGGAAATCGAGTCCAGGCGGCCAAGCTCCTCGATTCCACCGGCCGCATCATCACCTACAAAGTCAAGAAGTACAACATCGATTGCCGCCAGTTTCGCCAAGATCGGAAACCGACGGTCTTGCATGGCGACGACGCCTCTTCATCGTAACGGCGGCGTAGCACACCTTCCACACCTCAACCTTGTTGTTGTTCCAGGGCGGCCCCAGTGCCGACCCGGCGTTACCAAGTTGTAGAGACTGAACATGTCACGCTACGTCTTTGTGGCTTTCGACCGAGACCCAATCGCAGAGGTCCGCGTGAGACGTCTGACGGATGGGCGGCGATGATGCCGACGACGCCGAGTGGCCAGCCACTGGCTCTGATCGACCACTACCTCCGCGAGCAGGCGCAACTGACCGCGGTCGACCGGTTTGCGCGCACCCACGACACGGTGGAGGCACCCGCGCACACCGGACGCTATTCGAGCCTTCTACCCGCCACACCGCCGGGTGAGGGGCAGCAGTACGCCTTCGAGGTCGACCTCGACGCCTGCTCGGGCTGCAAGGCGTGCGTCGTGGCGTGCCACGCGCTCAACGGTTTGGAAAAGAAAGAGTCCTGGCGGGACGTCGGCCTCCTCCACGGAGGCAGTCAGAGCTTGCCGGTCCTGCAGCATGTCACCACGGCGTGCCACCATTGCCTCGACCCGGCGTGTCTGCACGCCTGTCCCGTCGACGCCTATGAAAAGGATGCGGTCACCGGCCTCGTCACCCACCTCGACGACCAGTGTTTTGGCTGCCAGTACTGCACGCTCGCTTGTCCCTACGACGCCCCAAAATATAGCCGCGCCAAGGGGATCGTCCGGAAATGCGACATGTGCCGCGACCGTCTCGCCGACGGCGAAGCCCCTGGCTGCGTTCAGGCCTGTCCGAGCGGCGCCATAGCCATTCGTGTTGTCGACACCGCCCAGGTGATCGAAGAATCTGAGACCAATCTGTTCGTGCCCGGGGCGCCGGAACCACGGCTGACGCTGCCAACGACGACGTACCGGAGCAAACGCGCGCTTCCCCGCAACATGCTTCCCGCCGACTTTCACGCAGTGCACCCGGAGCGCGCACATGGGTCCCTGATCCTGATGCTCACGCTGACACAGCTCTCGGCTGGAGCGTTCCTGATCGACCGAATCCTGGAGCTGTTCGTCCCGGTCAGCCTGGTGGCCAACATTCGCCCGATGCACGGTGCCAGCGCCTTGGTCTTCGGGCTCGTCGCGCTCGCCGGCAGCGCGCTGCACCTCGGCCGGCCGCGCTATGCGTTTCGAGCGGTGATCGGCTTGAGACATTCCTGGTTGAGCCGGGAAATCGTAGCCTTCGGGCTGTTTGCCGGGCTGGCGATGGTCTACGCGGCATGGACGTGGATGGCACTGCGCCCCGGACCAGCAGCCGGGTCCGCACCCGGATGGCTCGGGTGGACAGTCGCTCTGGCCGGCATCGTCGGGGTCGGGTGTTCGGTGATGGTCTACGCCTACACGAAGCGGGACTTCTGGAACGGATGGTCAACCGGGTTCAAGTTCCTCATGTCGACACTGGTGCTCGGACTTGCCACTGTGTGGCTCTCGCTCATGCTGGCCACCATGGCGGGCAATTCCGAGGCGTCACGCGCAACGGTCGCCCGCTACGGCACCCTGCTGTGCCAGAGCCTCATGCTGGCAGCTGTCGTCAAGTTGGTCGTCGAGGCCGCGCTCTTCCGGCATCTGGCCGCGCGGCACACCACATCACTGAAGCGGTCGGCCCTGCTGATGAGCGGTGCGCTCGCACCCGTCACGATGGCGCGGTTTGCCGCCGGCCTCCTGGGTGGCCTCGTCATGCCAGGGTTCCTCCTGTTGACACGGCTGCCGTCAAGCCAGGCACACGGCCAGGACCTCGTCTTCATCGTGCTCGTGGCGATGCTGTTCACGGCGTGTCTGGCCGGCGAGCTGCTGGAGCGATACCTGTTCTTCACTGCCGTCGCCTCGCCGACAATGCCAGGGAGCCTGTGACCCCGTGCTCTTTCAACGAGACGGCCGGCTGACACGTGACCTGGTTCGGTCGCCAGGCGGATTCGGGCTGGGTCAGCTCCCGACCCGACTCAAACCGGACGCCACGACAGACATGGTGTGCGGCTACTGCTCGACCGGTTGCGGCCTGACGATTCACCTCAAGCGGGGTCAGGCAGTGGGTCTCACACCCGCCGCCGACCATCCCGTCAATCGCGGCATGGCCTGTCCCAAGGGGTGGGAGGCGCTGACGGTCCTCGAGGCGGACGACCGCGCGACCGAACCGCTGCTGCGAGACGCCGATGGCACGCTGCGCGCCGTCACCTGGGATACGGCAATGCGCGCCCTGGTCGAACAGTTCCAAAGGATTCAGTCCAGCCATAGTCCAGACGCGGTCGCCTTTCTGAGCACTGGCCAGATGCCGACCGAGGAAATGGCACTCCTCGGTGCGCTGACCAAGTTCGGCATGGGGCTCGTCAACGGCGACGGCAACACACGCCAGTGCATGGCGACGACGGTGGTCGCCTACAAGCAGGCGTTCGGTTTCGACGCGCCGCCCTACACGTATCGGGACTTCGAGGAATCGGACGTCATCGTCCTGGTGGGCAGCAACCTGTGCATCGCCCATCCGATCATGTGGGAGCGAATTGTCCGCAATCCCCACAAACCGGCCATCGTGGCGATCGACCCACGGGCGACCGAGACGGCCATGCAAGCGACACAACACGTGCCGCTCCAGCCCAAATCGGACCAGGCGCTGTTCTACGGCCTTGCCCGTTTGTTGATTGAACGTAACTGGGTCGACCGGGAATATATCGAGGCCCACACGCGAAACTTCGACGACGTCGCGTCCGCGGTCGAACCGTTCACACTCGACCGGGTAACTGACACGACAGGTGTCCCGACGGCGGCCATTGAGCAGCTCGCGACGACCATCCACAACGGACAACGGGTCTCGTTCTGGTGGACCATGGGCGTGAATCAGAGCTATCAGGGAGTGCGCACCGCGCAGAGCATCATCAACGTGGCCTTGATGACCGGCAACATCGGGCGGCCGGGCACCGGTGCCAACTCAATTACCGGACAGTGCAACGCGATGGGTTCACGGCTGTTCAGCAACACGACCAACCTGCTGGGCGGGCACGAGTTCGGCAACCCGGATCATCGCACCAAGGTTGCCAAGGAGCTGCAGATCGATCCCGGCGCCATCCCGACCCGCGACGGCGCCGCCTATCACGAGATCATCGAGGGCATCCTGCGGGGATCGATCAAGGGCCTGTGGGTCATTGCGACCAATACGGCCCACTCGTGGATCAATCAGCAGCACGTCCTCGACGTGCTCGACCGCCTCGACTTTCTCGTGGTGCAGGACATGTATCACTCCACCGAGACCGCGCAGATCGCCGACCTCGTGCTGCCGGCCGCCGCCTGGGGGGAAAAGGAGGGCACGTTCATCAACTCGGAGAGACGGATCGGCCTGGTCAAGAAGGTCGGTCGCGCGCCGGGACAGGCGCTCTCGGATTTCGCCATCTTCAAGCTGGTCGCGGAGTACTGGGGTTGCGCGGAGATGTTTCGGGAATGGGAATCGCCGGAGGCAGTGTTTCAGATCCTCAAGCGGCTCTCAAGAGGGCAGCCGTGCGATTTCACGGGCATCACTGATTACGGGATGCTGGACAAGCACGCCGGGATCCAGTGGCCGTATCCGGACGGCTCTCCTGCCATCAAGGACACGCCGGAACGCCGCCTCTTCGAGGATGGCCGCTTCTATCACCAGGACGGACGAGCCCGGTTCGTGTACGAAGACCCGCGTCCTATGCCGGAACCGCCCACCCGGCGCTACCCTCTGGTCCTGCTGACCGGACGCGGTACCGCGTCACAGTGGCACACCCAGACCCGCACCCGGCATTCGGGGGTACTCAGAAAGCTGTATCCGGAAGACATCTATGTGGAGATCAATCCGACGGACGCCGCTGACCTCGGCATCCGCCCGAACAGCCAGGTGACCGTCGAGTCGCGACGCGGAAGGCTCGTCGCCAGGGCGTTCGTCACCCGGTCCGTGCAGCCGGGGCATCTGTTCGTCCCGATGCACTACGCCGAGACCAACCAGCTCACCGATGCGGTATTCGACCCCTATTCGAAGCAGCCGTCCTACAAGGCATGTGCGGTGAAGCTGAGTGCAGTGCCTGGCTAGGTGGTCTCGGCGAGACGCTTCACGCGACACCGCTCTTCCACTGCAGTATGCCGTCCACCCCCAATATCTCGCTTCTTCGAGAGCACACGGGAGCCATGTGAACAATTCTGTCGCACGACAGCGTCGTGAAGGATGTCGGCTTTGCCCTGCACACGCTCATCTCGTAATCGAAATGTGGCCGTCGTCGCTGGTCACCCGCAACTCGGCACCACCACCGTTCAGTTGCCCTGACAAGTGGCTCCGTGACGACCGGCCCATCACGGAAATAGGCGGTTCGACGTCGATGCCGCCGTCGTCGGTACGCAGGGTGAGATCGGCGGCGAGATCGTCGGCCACCATCAGCCAGATGTCGCCATCGTCGGCGTTGATTGTCCAGGCCCGCTGGAGACTCGAGCCCGCCTCGGCGCGAATGTTGAGGTCGCCGTCGTCGGTACTCGCGCGCACGGCACTGAGCACGCCGTTTAGCTCAAGATCGCCGTCGTCGGTCCGCACATCGACCGACCCGCCGACATCGCGAAGGTCCAGGTCGCCGTCGTCTCCCCTGGCTCTGAGCTCGCCCGACGTGTCGCTCACGAGCAGATCGCCGTCATCGACCGACAGGACCAGGCGCCCCTCGATGCCACTGACGGTGAGACGGCCGTCATCGTTGCGAGCGTCGACGTCGCTTCGGCGGGGCGCTTCGATTTCAATGTGCATCCGCGGACTTCGCCCCCACGAGAACCAGCGCCGGTGGGGACGACGCACCTCGACCGTAATCCGATTCCCCTCCTGATCGATCAGCACCTCCAGATCCTCCGCATCGCGCCCGTCGGCGATCGTCCGCACGCGCACCTCATCGCCCTCGGAGGCGCGCACGGTCGTCCTCCCATCGGTGCTGTTCCTGATCACGATGTCCGGCACGTCGCTGACGACGAAGCGCTGGCTAAGGGTCTCCCCGTTCGGCCAGTCACTCTCCTGCCAGGCAGTCAGAGCCGACTCGGATGGGCCATACATGATGGCCAGAATGCCGGCCAGCGTCAGCTTGGTCGCGGTTGACATGAGGCGCTCCTCTCTGGGGTCAAAGCCTCCGTTACCTGGTCCTGACGGATCCCGGGTGCGAAAGTTCCGTGTCTCGCAACGCGTGGTGCCAAACGCAACTCGGCGCGCCGTCGATCAGTCGGCGCGCAGCGCCGCGACCGGGTCGACGCGACTGGCACGGCGCGCCGGCAGGTAGGCGGCAATGAGCGCAGTCACCCCGAGCACGAGCGGCGCGCCGACGAAGGCCACTGGGTCGAACGCCTCAATGCCGAACAGCAGGTCGGTGAATAGTCGGCTGACCAGCACCGAGATGGCCAGCCCGAACCCGCCGCCGACCAGGATCAATCG
>JASLOY010000238.1:253-6083 GCA_030745255.1 Vicinamibacterales bacterium | reverse complement strand
CCGACCTGCAGGGCTACTGGACCACCCAGACCTTCACGCCGATGGAGCGCCCCGACTATCTGGGCGACCAGGCGTTCTACACCGAGGAGGAGTGGGCTCAGCTCCAGGCGCAGCTCACCGTCGACGGTGCCGACCCGCTGGCCCGCAGCGTCATCACCGTTGCCGACCCCGAGGAACGCGCGCGGGTCCTCGATCAGACCAACCGAGACGAGAGCTACATCCACTACGACAATGCCATATGGCTGGCGACGCCTGTACCCAAGGGGTTGTCGACCCGGCGAACCTCACTGGTTACCGACCCGCCCGACGGGCGGATCCCGCCTCGCAACCCACAGGCCCAGGCGCGAGCCAGGACACGGCGCGCGGCGCGTGGCGATCGCGGCGCCTTCGACGGGTATGAGCTGCGCCCGTTCAGCGAGCGCTGCATCTACTACGACTACAACGGGCCTCCGCTGCAACCGCCCTCATACAACGACATCCACCAGATCTTCCAGACCCCGAACCAAGTGGTGATCTTCACCGAGCAGAACAACAACCCGCCGCGGATCATCCCGCTCGACGGACGGCCTCCCCTTTCGGAGAAGATCCGGCAGTATCCGGGCGACTCGCGCGGACACTGGGAGGGCGACACCCTGGTCGTCGAGAGCAGTCACTTCAACGACCGGTCCGCGTGGCAGGGCTCGAGCCGCGACCTCAAGGTGGTGGAGCGGTTCACCCGGGTGGCCGACGACCGGATCCACTACGAGTTCACCGTCGAGGACCCGGCCACCTGGGATCGGCCGTGGAGCGCCGAGATCCCGATGCTGGCCACCGAGGGTCCGATGTTCGAGTACGCTTGCCACGAGGGCAATCACGACCTCCGGCACATCCTGGAGGTCTATCGCAACATCGAAGGGCAGGAAGTCGAAGTACCGCGGTGACCGCGTCGCGGGGAAACCCTGCGCCGCCACGCCATGCGTGAGTTGTCGAGGTGTCGAAGGGGACCACTGAAAGAGGGTCGAAGGGGTATCACATGACTCGAGCGACGCAGCTGGCGACGGTAATTGTGACAATGATGCTCATGACCAGCGACGCCACCGAGACGGGACTGGCCCAGACCAGCCGTCTGGGCCCGGACGGCAGCGTCCGGGAAGGGGCCTACATCCGGTTGCCACTCTCGGCGGCCAACCAGCAATACGGATCCATCGACGGTACTCGGATGAAGCAGCTGGTGCGCGAGGTCACCGAGATTTCGCTGGCCAACCGCGACGACCGGACGAAGTACTGGGGCCGGATCGCCGGCACCCGCGGCGAGGAGATGGCGCGCGGTTATGTCGAGCGGAAGTTCCGCGAGCTCGGTCTCAGCGACATCCGCAACCAGCAGTTCGACCTTCCGACCCAGTGGTTCCCGGCTGGCTACGACATCAGCGTCGAGGCGGGCGGGCGCAGCTACCGTTTCGACTCACTGGTGCCGGCCCTGCGTTCGCGCCCGACCGACGGCATGCTCGACCTCGAAGCGGTGTGGGTCGGAACCGGGTCGACCGCCGATTTCCACGGGCGCGATGTCGCCGGCAAAGCGGTCTTCATTCACAGCATCCCGGCTCCGGGATCGATGGGGCATTCGGCTGGTCCCACCTGGGAGGGGGCGATCAGCCGCGCCCAGGAACTGGGTGCCGCCGCCATCTTCGTCATCTATGGCATCTCGGACAACTTCACCATCTGGCAAAGTCTCGGCGGCAATATCACCACCCCTGGCGCGTTCATGGGCTACCGCGACGGCAACACCGTCAAGGAGCTCATTGGCGGTGGTGAAACGGTGCGGGTCAAGATTCAGGTCGACATCGACTACCGTGACGGGCTGAAGACGGCGAGCGTGTTTGGGACGCTGCCGGGTACGACCGACGAGGAGATCTACATCCTCGCGCACCTCGACGGATACTTCGAGGCGGCGCTCGACAACGCCTCGGGCATCTCGGTCATGCTGACGCTCGCCGAGCACTTCGCCGCCCGCCCGCAGTCGGAGCGGCGCCGCAACATCATCTTCGTCGGCACCGCCGGTCATCATGTGCGGTCGCCCGGGTCGCGCTGGATGCACGACAATCGCGAAACAGCGCTGGCCAATGCCGCGCTGATGATCAACTGCGAGCACGTGTCGGTAAAGCAGACGGTCTACTGGGGTCCCGAGATGCGGAAGACCGACATCCCCTCTCCGCGGCGGTGGTGGGTGCACGGCAGCGACCAGCTGGTCGATCTGGTGCTCGACGCCTATCGGACCTTTGGGGTGGCGGTGTGGGACCACATGGAGGATCGGGCCGCCGGCGAGATGGGGAGCGTTGCGCGCGACTTGCCGTCGATCCAGATCATCCGCTCGCCGGAGATCAAGCACACCGACCAGGACATTCCCGACTGGGTGCCCGAAGCGGGGCTCGAGGCAGTGGCCCGCGCCTATGCGAAGGTCATCGATGAGGTGAACCAGCTGGGCCGCTCGGCGCTGCAGCCTGAGCAGCAGACGGAGGGGCAATAGCACCCAGGGCAATGGCCCGCAAGGGACGCACACAGGACCGGGTACCGGAGAGGACACCGCGACGAGAGCGGGCTTCACCCGCGTGCTGTCAAGCTGACGACGACACACCAGCCCGACCCACGACTATGCCTCTCTCGAAGATCCGGATCAGCGAACGTACGCGCTCGAGGACCCGCGCGGGTTCCTCGAACAATTCCGCGGCGGTGTGGTCCTCGACGAGGTGCAGCGGGCGCCAGACCTCTTTTCGTATGTCCAGACCATCACCGACGCCTCTGATGCGGCTGGGCAGTTCATCCTGAGCGGTTCCCAAAACTTTCTCCTGCTCCAGTCCACCAGCCAGTCGTTGGCCGGGCGCAGCGCGAATCTGCACCTGCTTCCGTTTTCGCTCTCAGAGCTCGAGCGCCGTCGAGCCCACACGATTGCGACCATCGGTCGCACACTCCCCCGGCGACCAGCGACCGACCGCGACGTCATGGAGACGCTCTTTCGCGGGTTCTACCCCAGAATCCACGACAAGAACCTCGATCCTCAACGCTGGCTTCGCGACTATGACCAAACCTACGTCGAGCGTGACGTCCGGCAGATCGTCAACGTCGGTGAGCTCGAGACGTTCCGGCGGTTCGTGCGGCTCTGCGCCGGCCGCAACGGTCAGCTCCTCAATCTCTCGGCGCTGGGCAACGACTGCGGGGTCACGCACACGACGGCACGGCGGTGGCTATCAGCCCTGGAGGCCAGTTTCCTGGTCGTCCTGCTTCGACCTCACCACCGGAGCTTCAACAAACGCCTGGTCAAGTCGCCCAAGTTGTGTTTCCTCGACACGGGTCTGGTCTGCTACCTCCTCGGAGTGCGATCGCCGGAGCAGTTGCGGCTTCACTCCGCCCGCGGCGGCATCTTCGAAAGCTTCGTGCTCTCAGAGCTGTTCAAGACGCGGCTGCACGCGGGATTGTCGCCGGACTGCTACTTCTGGCGAGATTCCACAGGACACGAGACCGACATTCTGCTCGAGAATGGTCTGGATGTGATCGCGCTGGAGGTCAAGTCCGGACAAACCGTGGCAAGCGACTTCTTCAAGGGGATCAGATGCTGGCGGGCGCTCATCGACAATCCGGACGCACCAGCGGCGATCGTCTACGCCGGTGACCGCTCGTTCAGACGCGAGGGCATCACGGTGTACCTCTGGTCCGATCTCTGACCCACATCTTGGTAGTGGTGCGGCCGACCGCTTCCGCTGTACCTGCTTTGTTCCTCCGCCACGGATCTGCAGAGGCGGGAAACACGAGCCACGTCGGTCACGGCGGAGGCAACCGGAACACGTACAGCGCGTTGGCCTGAGTGGGACTCACAAACTCGGTAGACAAGAAAGTTGCGACGCGCCACGGACTGCCACCCTCCCGCGCCGCGGTCATCGCCACATATTGCACGCCGTCGACTTCGAACGTCATCGGAAACCCCTGGACCGTCGTACCGAGACGTGTGCTCCAGAGTACCTCGCCCGTCCGGACGTCGAACGCCCGAAACCAGCGGTCATAGTCGCCCGCGAAGGCGAGGCCGCCACCGGTCGTCAGGGTCGCCGTGAGGAACGGTGCTCGCTGCTCGACGCTCCACACCTCCTGCATGGTGGCCACGTCATAGGCCGCGAGCTTCCCCAGCATGCCGTTGGTTCCTGGCATCTCCATCCAGGCGCGTTCGGCTCCGCTGCCGCCCCCGCCCGGCTCGAGCACAATCTCCCGGCCGGCCATCTCCATGCAGCTCTGGCTGAGTGGGATGACAATCAGTCCGGCGTCGGGAGAGTAGCTGGTCGCTTGCCAGTTGTGGCCGCCTGCGGTCGAGGGACACACCGACACCCAGTCCCCGATCTGCGCGTTCGCGATATCTTCCCGGTATCTGACGGCACCCGTCTCCGGGTCAATCGACAGGATGTTCTGGAAGACCGTCTCCTTCATGGCAAGGAATCGACCATCGCGCCGGTCGAGCTTCCAGAGCACGCCATGTTTCCCGATCGTGAGAAGCGAGGGTCGTCCCTCAATATCCACAAGGACCTGCTCGAAGCCCTCATCCATGTCGAGCGACTCGCCCGGCACATGCGTTCGATACCAGACGATTCGACCGTCGGTCACGTCCAACGCCAGCGTCGAATTCGCGTAGAGCGTCGAGTCGGCGGTGGTCAGCCCCCGGCTTGCCGCAACCCACGGTTTCGCCTGAGCGGTCCCGAAGTAGACCATCCCAAGGTCAGGGTCCCAGCTCCCGCCGTTCCAGACTTCTCCCCCGGCCCTGAGCGCCAGCGGCAGGTCGCCCCAAGTGTCACCCCCCGGCTCGCCGGGGCGGGCGATCGTGTAGGTGCGCCACAGCTCTTCGCCTGTGCGGACGTCGTGAGCCGTAATGAAACAGCTCTCCTCGATGAATCGCGCACACCCATTGATTCCGTTGATCGCCTTGGCGTCGGCGATTATCGGCCCGGTCGTGTTCCGGAAACCAAGCCCTGGGTCGGCGATCTGCGTCTCCCAGCGGACGCGACCGGTTCGGGCCTCGAGGGCAACCATTGCAGCGTCCGAGGTCGACACCAGCAGCTGGTCCTCCCATATCGCGACACTCTGCACCCGCTCGCCGCCCCTCGCCTGCTTGCGGCGGTACTCCCAGAGCAGCGTGCCCTCCGTGGCGTCCAGCGCCTGCACCCGGTCCCCGGCGCCAGTCAAGAAAAGCACGCCGTCACGTTCCAGCGGAGCCGTCCGGTAGCGACTGCCATCGGGCAACCCCCAGACCCACGCCAACTGCAGACGGTGGACGTTCTCGGTGCTGACCTGCGACAACGGGCTATAGCCCTGCGAGCTCGGTGATCGCCGCCAGTGAAGCCAATCGCCTTCGGGTGGCGACACCAGTTCGGCCTCGGAGACTGGCGTCAGCCAGTCGGCAGACTGGAACGTCTCGGTGACGCTGGTGGTTGTCTCCGACACTTCGCCTCGAAACTCGGGTTGAGCTTGGATGGTGTCGGGCGACCGGATCGTTCCGATGCGTCCGGGAACCGGAGGGACGCCTGCCACCTCGGTCGCGGCAGCCGGGTCTGTGCCGGGGATGACCGTCTCACCGGACGCAAGGGTCAGCTCGTCACCGCCCGGCTCCACCCCATTCCTTCGCAGGAGGTAGGCGACGATGTCGGAAACCTGTTCGGTGGTGAGAGCGCCGACCCGTTGGGGCGGCATCGTAGACGCCACCAGATTCATGAGATCAGCGATCGGCCGGCCGCCCCACACGCTCCTGAAGTTGACGCCGGCCAGTTCGGGCGCCTCGAACGACCCCTGCAGGTTGTCCAGGTGACAGACGACACATTCC
>JASLOY010000238.1:0-243 GCA_030745255.1 Vicinamibacterales bacterium | reverse complement strand
GTTGGCCTGATCCGCCGTGTAGGGTCCCTGCCCGACCTGCTGTGCCAGAGCCGGTCCTTGGGAGATGAGTGCAACAAACACCGCCAGGACCCCGGCGGCACCCTCGACGTTAGGCATGATGCGCATCGAGACGACTGGACAGATTAGCGCCCTCTCGGACGGACCGCGAGCTCGCGTGACGCTGAGTATGACCGTGGCAGAACGAAAGTCAAGGCTGGGCAGGCACTCGTTCATGCGGCCTGG
>JASLOY010000237.1 GCA_030745255.1 Vicinamibacterales bacterium | reverse complement strand
CTCACGCAGATCGTGCAGGAGGCTGACGCGCGAACCGCCGACGCGGTGGTCGATCATTTCATCCTCAGGTTCCTTCCGACGTTCTCGCCGGATGACATCGATCGCCAGAGGCTTGTGGACTTCCTGACCAGCCAGACCGGTGGCCAAATGATTGACGTCGGTTCGGGAGACACCCTCGAAGAGACGCTTCGCCAGGTCGTTCACCTGATCATGAGCATGCCGGAGTACAACGTGTCGTGACGCGCTCTACTTCGACCGCACACAACGGAACCGGGGTCAGTTCGAATGAGCAAGGAGAAACAAAGATGAAAGACGAGAAGTCGCACCCCGACCACGCGGATCACAATCAGGCGCTCTGTGCCTGCTCCCGGCGCAGTTTTCTCCGCACGGGGTTTTGTGCAATCGGGGCGACCGCCGGTGTGGTGGGTGTCCCCAACTTCTTCCAGAACACCGGGCTCGTGTTGGCCGCCCAGCGGGCACTCAACAGCCCGGAGAGATATCCCAACCGCAAGCTGGTCGTCATCGAGCTGTTCGGCGGCAACGATGGGCTCAACACCGTCGTGCCCTATACGAACGACGAGTACTACAGGCGCCGGCGCAGCTTGAACATCCCAGCCGACAAGGTGCTCAGGCTCGACGACGAGGTCGGTTTTCATCCGGCGTTCGCAGGGATGGAGCGGTTGTACAAAGATGGGAAGGTGGCCATCATCCACGGGGTCAGCTATCCAGACGCCATCCGGTCGCACTTCAAGGGTATCGAGTACATGCGGTCGGCGATGCCCAACATTCACCTCGGCGACGGCTATGGCTGGCTCGGCCGGTTTGCCGATGAGTACCAGCCCGAACGCACGCAGGCCGATTTCCTCGTCAACATCTCGCGAGAGCAGAACCTGGCGGTCACTGGACGGATTCACTCCCCCGTCGTGTTCTACGAGGCCGAGGCGTTCAAACGGGACGCCGCCCCGGTGGAGGAGCCGGTGCTCGGGGAACTCATGCCGGCCACGGCGAAGCTGTCCAATCGCGACATGCTCGACATGGTTCGCCAGATCTCGGCGGGTGCGACCGATGTTGCGGCTAGAGTCCGAGCGGCCGTGAGCGCGTACAGCAGCGGACCCGGGAGCGAGGTGGACTACGGCGAAGAAAGCACCATGGCGACCACGGTGTTCGGGCAGCCGGCGGCCACTCTGTCCCACGATCTCAAGAAGGTCGCGGCCTGTCTCGAGGGTGATCTCGAGACCCGCGTCTACTACGTGAACTACACCGGCGGGTGGGACACCCACAGGAATCAGGGGTCCCTCGAAGGCCCGCATGCATCACTCTTGGGCTACACCGGCGACGCCGTCGTAGGATTCATGAACGATCTCGAGCGCATGGGACAGGCTGACGACGTTGCGATACTGATCATGACCGAGTTCGGCCGTCGCGTGAGGGAGAACGGACCGCCGCAGAATGGCACCGACCATGGCATGGCCGGCCCCTGGTTCGTGGTCGGGAAGAACGTCAAGGGCGGCATCCATTTCGACTACCCCAGCTTGACCGATCTCGACCAAGGCGATCTGAAGATGCGCGTCGACTTTCGATCGGTCTACGCAACGATGCTGAAGGGATGGTTGGGCTACGCCGGCGAGCTGGAACCGATACTGTACGGTGAGTACCCCACGATACCGATCTTCGCGTAGTCTGTCTTCGCTGGGCTGAACCGATCCTGCTATGCTGGCCTCGCGGCGCTCGACGCCGCGGGGCCCGTCCCCCCAATGGGCGACCCGCACCTTCGGGTCGCGCCACGTACTGGTCCGTCATTGCAGTGGGTGACGTCCGTCATGGCTGCTCTTCGTCGGGTCAGAGACGATGAACCCGACCGGGCTGGGCGGGACGAGACCGCGAGGCCAAGTGCAAGGAGGAGGTGCATCTTGCTCACGAAACACGCGGCCATCACACAGATCGGCGTCGTGGTGTGCCTGGCCCTGGCGCTCGGCGTGTGTCCGAGCGGGGCGCAACCACGCGCGGCCGATTTCACGGCTCCCGGCTCCATCGACTTCCGAACGGGCGCCCCCGTCAGCGAAGGGGTGCAGCTGCACGCCGAGTTGTTCTCGCTGGCATCGCTCGCCGGGCAGAAGCTGCCGACGATCATCATGGCGCACGGCTGGGGCGGCACCGCGGCCGGCTTCCGGCGCGACGCAATCGACCTGGCCACGGCCGGCTATCTTGTCATCACGTTCGACTACCGTGGATGGGGCGAAAGCGCCGCGCGCCTCGTCCTGACCGGACCGTCACCCATCACCCCGGAGTCGGGCCGGAACCAGACCTTCACGGCCGAGGTCCGGGAAGTACGGGAGTATATCGACCCCATCGAACAAACGGCCGACTGGTTCAACGTGATCGATTGGGCCGCCGGTGAACCAATGGTTGACACAAACCGCATCGGCATCCGCGGATCGAGCTACTCGGGCGGGCACGTGTTCTACGTCGCGGCGCACGAGCCCCGCATCAAGGCGGTCGTCAGCCAGGTCGGCGGATTCGATTCGAGCTGGGTCGTCGCGACCGAGAGCGAAGCGCGCGAGACGCATGCCGAAGCGACCGCGCGGGCTCGAGGCGAGGCGTATCCCGAGCCGCGCTCGGTCACACGTGGCAGTCTGGTCGGCGCTCCGATCCGGGAGAAGTTCGCGCGGTATGCGCCGGTCACATTTGCCGATCGGGTCACGGACCCGGCGGTGCTCTTTATCGTCGCCGAGAATGAGGACCTGCTCGACAACGAAACCAATGCCAGGCTCGCCTACGAGCGAATGCCCGGGAAGACAAAGCGATACGTCGAGATCGCGGGCATCGGACACTACGACGTCTATCGCGACCACCGCGACCAGGTGGTGAGTCTGGCCATCGAGTGGTTCGACGAGCACCTGAAGGGGAAGTGACCTCCAACGGGCGTGGACTGGCGTATGATGGGAAGCTGAAATCGCGGTCACACGGCTGCGCGACCGCTGGAGGTAACGATGCACAAGACAACGGGGCGATTCGGTGCGGTGGGCGCGGCATTGGCGCTGGCGTCCGGGCTGGCGTGGCTGGCCGACGGCGGCGGCATGGCGCCGGCAATGGCGGCCGGCGACGACATCAGCGGCGTGGTCACCGGCGCCAGTGGTGGTGAGGCAGGTGTCTGGGTCATCGCCGAGACCGACGACCTGGAAACCACATTCCGCAAGATCGTGGTCACCGACGACGAGGGCCGGTTTCTGGTGCCGGACCTGCCGGCCGGCGCCTACGAGGTCTGGGCGCGCGGCTACGGGCTGCTCGACTCGGCGAAACAGAGCGCCAGCCCGGGGGACGCGGTGACCATCGCCGCCACGGCGGCGGCAACGCCCCAGGAGGCGGCCGCGATCTATCCGGCCAACTACTGGTACTCGCTGCTGGAGGTCCCGCCGGCCAGCGACTTTCCGGGCACCGGCGACGACGGCAACGGCATCAACCGCGGAATGCGAAATCAGGCGCTCTGGGTAGACCGGTTGAAAGACGGCTGCCAGCTCTGTCATCAGATGGGCAACAAGGCGACACGGGAGGTCCCCAACCTGAGCGACTACGACTCGACGCTGCACGCCTGGGATCAGCGGGTGCAGATCGGCGGAAGCGGCGGCGGCATGAACGGTGGGATGAACCGGATGGGTCGGGCGCGGTCGTTGTCGATGTTCGCTGACTGGACCGACCGGATCATGGCCGGCGAGGTGCCACCCGCCCCGCCGCGCCCTGAAGGGGTCGAACGCAACCTCGTGCTGACCCAATGGGGCTGGTCGAACCTGAAGGGGTTCATCCACGACGAGGTGGCCACCGACAAACGGAATCCCGCGCTGAATGGCAACGGCCCGGTGTATGGCGTCGATATGATGGGCGTGCTGACCGTCACCGACCCGGTGCGCCATCAGTCGGTAGAATTGCAGATTCCGACACGGGTGCCGATGGACCGGCGCGGGCCCGAGTACGGGGCGCCGACCGCCAACCCGGTGCCGTCCCCGTACTGGGGGACCGAGCCGATGCCTCGGACCGGCCCAGCCAATCCGCACAACCCGATGATGGACGACAAGAATCGCGTCTGGATGACCTCGTCGATCCGGCCGAGCGAGAATCCGGCGTGGTGTCAGGAGTCGGATCATCCCTCGGTGCAGCGGTTCCCGATCGGCCGCAGTGGCCGGCAGATGTCCTACTACGACGCGAACAGCCAGAAGTTCGTGCTGATTGACACCTGCTACGCCACCCATCACCTGCAGTTCGTCGATGACGAGGACGACACGCTCTGGATCAGCGGCGACAACAACGTGGTCGGGTGGATCAATACGAGAATGTTTGACGAGACCGGTGACGAGCGCTCATCACAAGGCTGGTGTCCGACTATCCTCGACACGAACGGCGACGGCAAGGTGGGTGACTATGTCGAGCCGAACGAGGCCGTCGACCCGACGAAGGATAAGCGGGTGGCCGGATTCGCCTACGGCATCATCCCCAACCCGGTCGACGGGTCGATCTGGATCACGCGGCCGTATCCGGACCCGGTGCCGGGACAGATCCTGCGGCTCGACCCAGAGACCTGTATGGCCGAGCTCTACGAGCCGCCGTTCGAGACCGATGCGGTGCCGGCGTCGGGGTGGGGCCATGGGCCGCGCGGCATCGATGTAGAGCGGAACGGTCTCATTTGGACCGCGCTCGGCGGCAGCGGGCACCTCGCCAGCTTCGACCGGAGCAAATGCGCGGTGACCAGCGGCCCGACCGCCACCGGCCAGCACTGTCCCGAGGGTTGGACGCTGTACGAGACACCCGGTCCGCAGATGAAGAACGTGACGGCGGCCGGCAACGCCGACTTCCACTACTACATGTGGGTGGATCAGTTCGACACACTCGGGCTCGGCGCGAACGTGCCGATAGCCAACGGCACGACCTCGGACGCGCTCATCGCACTGCTGGCCGACAGCGAGCAGATGGTCCGTCTGCGCGTGCCGTACCCCCTCGGGTTCTACACCCGTGGTCTCGACGGGCGGATCGACGATCCGAACGCAGGCTGGAAGGGTCGTGGCGTGTGGGCCAGCACCGACACGATCTCGAACTGGCACAACGAGGGCGGGAAGGGGATGACCAGCGAGATCGTGCGATTCCAGATTCGCCCGAATCCGCTGGCGGAATAACGGGCTGTGCCCTCGCGGTCGCCCCTCGGGGCGGCCGCGGGGAATGACCAGAGAGCCGCAGTCATGACATGGCACCGTCCGCTGGGCGCCGTCATCGGTGCCGCCAGTCTGCTGCTGGCCTCCGCCTCCACCTCTACTGCGCAGACCGGCCCGGCTCCGGGCGAGTGGCGCAGCTACGGCGCCGACAGCGCCAGCACGAAGTATTCACCGCTCGAACAGATCGACGCCAGCAACTTCGAACAGCTCCGCGTCGCCTGGAGCTGGGACACCGCCGATCTCCGGATCCTGGCCGAGCACCCCGACGACGCGCGAATGCGGCGGGCCGGGTTCAAGGCCACGCCGCTGATGGTCGACGGGGTGCTGTTCGTGAGCACCGGGCTGGGGCAGATCGCCGCGCTGGATGCGGCGACCGGCCGCACCATTTGGGAGCACGACCCTGACAGCTACGCAGGCGGCCCTCCGGCCAACGTCATCGGATTTCAGACGCGCGGCGTCGCCTACTGGTCCGACGGGACCGCCGGGCGGATTCTGATTGGCACCAGCGATGGCTACCTGGTGGCGGTCGACGCACGGACCGGCGCGCCGATTGCCGAGTTCGGCGACGACGGGAAGGTCGATCTGACGACCGGCATTCCAGGAGCGGAGCGCGGCAAGAGCCCGCAACTGGTGGCCGGCGAGTCCTATTACGTGTCGGTCGACTCACCCCCGGTCGTCGTCAGGGACGTCGTGGTCGTCGGGTCGTCGATGACCGACCGCCCCGACCTCAGGGAATGGCCGGCGGGGCACGTCCAGGGGTTCGACGTGCGCACCGGGGCACGTCGCTGGGTGTTTCACACGATTCCGCAGGACGACGAGCTCGGGGTCGAAACGTGGGAGAACGACTCCTGGCGCTACTCCGGGGGCAGCAACGTCTGGAGCATGATGAGCGCCGACGA
>JASLOY010000236.1 GCA_030745255.1 Vicinamibacterales bacterium | reverse complement strand
TGTACGCTTTTTCGTGTGAATACCCGTGCGAAGCCAGCTCGTGGCCATTCTTGGCAATGGTCGCCAGAATGCCCGGGTATTCATCTCCAATCCATCCGAGTGTAAAGAATGTGGCCTTGGTCTCGTGAGTATCGAGCAGCTCGAGTACTCGGTGGAGACCAATATCGATCCGGTTTTCGTGTTCCCTCCAGCTTGCAAACGGAAGCTCGATGCCGTGATACCAGTCTTCGAGGTCTACTGTAAAGGCGTTACGTGCGGGCATTGCTGAATGTAGGGTCCCGGGCGTTGGGAATCGGCTGGGCGGCGCCGTGTTCGAAGACGTGGCGGTCGCATCAGCCCGCTCGGTCTGTGCCACGCAGATCCGGTCGTAAGACCGCCTCAGTCTAGCACGGTCCACCTCCACGTACGAGCGTCGGGAATGCGGTGAGCGATGCATCATCTGCGGGTCCCTGTATCATGTGTCACATGAAAGTCCCGCTCCTCGATTTGTACGCGCAGAACGAGCCGTTGAAAGCCGAAATGCTGGCGGCCATCACGCGCGTGTTCGACAGTCAGCGCTACATACTCGGCCCCGAGGTCGAGCAGCTCGAGCTGGAGCTGGCCACCTGGCTGCAGGTGAAGGCCGTGGTTGGTGTGTCGTCTGGCACCGATGCGCTCCTGACGGCGCTCATGGCCGCAGGCGTTGGCCCCGACGCCGAGGTTGTCACGAGCACGTACTCCTTCTTCGCCACCGCGGGGTCCATCGCGCGCCTCGGTGCCCGACCGGTGCTGGTCGATATCGACCCGGCGACCTACAACCTCGATCCCGCCGCGGCGGCGGCGGCCGTGACGTCACGCACGCGTGCGATCATTCCCGTGCACCTGTTCGGCCTGTCCGCGGATCTCGACCCGATAGTGGAGGCGGGGGCGACGGTGGGCGCCGCCGTCGTGGAAGACGCGGCGCAGGCCATTGGCGCCCGCTACAAGCAGCGGCTCGTCGGCGGTATCGGCACGCTCGGGTGTTTCTCGTTCTACCCGAGCAAGAACCTGAGCGGGCTTGGTGACGGCGGTGTCGTCACGACCAGGGACGACGAGGTTGGCAACCGCGTACGGCTTTTGCGCGTGCACGGTGCCAGCCCGAAGTACTTTCACGAGGTCGTGGGCGGCAATTTCCGGCTCGATGCCTTTCAGGCGGCTGTGCTTCGGGTGAAGCTGCCGCATGTGGCGGACTGGACCAAGCTCCGCCGGCGTAATGCGCGGCGATACGGCGAATTGTTCCGGGCGGCCGGCGTCACGTCGCGGGGCGTCGTGCTCCCGTCCGAGCCCGACGGGTACTTCCACGTGTTCAACCAATACGTCATCCGTGCGCCGCGGCGCGACGCCCTGCGGGCCCACCTTCACGCGCGGGGCGTGGGCACGGAGATCTACTATCCCCGACCGTTTCACCTGCAACGATGCTTCGCCGATCTTGGCTACCGAGAGGGTGCGTTTCCGCACGCTGAGGCAGCGGCGTCGGAGACGCTGGCCCTACCGGTCTACCCAGAGTTGTCCGAGGCGCAGCAGAGCTACGTTGTGGACGCGGTAAGCGAGTTCTACGCGTAACGCCCCGGGGGCGCGATTCTCTCTCTCCGAACTCAGTTGCCAAAGTCGACGTGGCGTCACCGCCCGGCCGAGCTCGGACCAGTGAGCAGTGTAGAATAGGCGACCAATGCCTTTGCTCGATGATCGCGGCTATCTCTTCGGCCGCATCAATCTGATCGACGCGGCCATGGTGTTCGTGCTCCTGTGGTGCATCCCACTCGGCTACGGAGCCTTTCGGCTGTTCCGGGTGCCGGACCCCGAGATTCACGGCATCCAGCCCGCGACTGTCGTCGCCGGCGCGGACTTGCGGCTGACGATCGAAGGCCAGCACTTCCGGCCTTACTTGCGGGCCACGGTGGGTTCGAGCGAGGCCCTGCTCTTCGTCCAGAGCTCCACACACGCCGAGGTGCATGTGGCGACGGAGCTCGCCCCGGGCACGTATGATCTGGTCCTGCTCGACATCGCCCAGGAAGTTGCCCGCCGACCGGACGGCGTTGTCGTCGAGGCGCCGCCGTCAATCGAGATTGGCAACGTCCGGCCCCAGGCCCTCGTGGCTGGCACGGACCTGCGTCTGACGATCGACGGACAACATTTCAGGCCTTCTCTGCGGGCCACAGTGGGAGCGACCGAGGCCCAGTTCCTGGTCGAGAGCGCCACACACGCGGAGTTGAACGTACCGGAGCTGGCCCCGGGCACCTACAACCTGGTGTTGTACGACTTCATGGAGGAGGTGGCCCGCTGGCCGGACATCGTCGTCGAGGCGCCCGTCGTCGAGGCGCCGCCGCCGCTTCCAACGCACCAACTCGACGTCTGGGGCAGGTTCGGGGGGCTGGACGCGGACGGTGCGAAGGCGCTCGCTCGAACGCGAGAACTCGGTGAAGCGGACCGCGCGGGGTCGGCGACGGTGCTGCACCTGGAACCGCCGCAACGGGAGCTCTTGCACTTGTCCGGGCTGGCGCCGGTGGGGAGCTCCACCGAGGACAGCTTTGAAGTGAGCGCGCACCTTCGGCTTCGCTGCACACTGGTTGGGACTGAGTGCCAGGTTGCCGGGACGACGGTCGCTCCTGACGCCGTCTTCCCTCTCGCGTGGGACGATGAGGGTGAGGATGATGAGGAGGTGGTGGGGCAGTTCTACGTCTCGGGCATCTTCCCGTCACCCGTGGAGCTGACCGCCGGGACGACGACCCTCGAAGTGGTCGTGCGGGGCGCTTTTCTGGGGTTGGACCGAGCTCGCGCCGATCGCCTCTCGGGGGCGGTCGTGGCGGAGGGGGCGAGCAGAGATTCGTGGAACCGCATCCTGGCTGTGGCACCGCCGGAGCCCGAGATCGTCGAATTATCCGGGGGTTCGGAACAGATTAGCGGCGCAACCGGCCGCTTCCGGGTCGACGGGCTCGCTGTGCTGCGGTGCGCAGTTCTCGGTGACGGTTGCAACGTCGGGAGCGTGACACTCGAGCCAGGTGCCTTGCTTGCCATTCCAACAGCAGCGGGAGTGCTGAGCTTTCGGGTCTCCGTACTCTATCCTGCCGGGACAACACTCGTGGACGTGACCGTGCGGAGCGCCGGCGACCGCGACCTCCTGTCGCTCGTGAGGGCAGACGCGGCAAGCTACCGAGCCAATTCCCCGTCCGGTGTCGAGGCGTGGGAGCCAGCCGTCGTGGCGGTGCGAGACGTCGAAGAAGACGCCAACCTCACGACGAACCTGGGCGGGTTCGGCTTCGAGCAGCCGGGAGTACTGTTCTCGGTTGTCATTCGGCTTAGAGTCCGGCAATCCCCGACGGGGTGGTACTACGGGTCCACGCCGCTCCGATCGGGTGAGCGGTTCGAGTATTCGCATTCCTCGTATTCGCTCACGGGGGTCATCGCCGGGGTTGACGTGACACCCCGGCAGGCCGAGGACCTGACGAGGTAGCCAGCTCGCCCTGACCGTTCCTCATTCAATGTCCCCACACCCGCCGAAGGGCAATTTTGTCGCTGCACCAGAGGGTCGGCTACGCCGGCTGGCGAGTGCCAAGGGGTACGGAGCGAGTCCCGTGTCGCTGATTTCGTGCGCCGCCGAGTACTTGTGGAAGTCGTACGTCCTCGTGCTCCTCGCCCGCCTGGCGCCTCCCGGCTGGACGACATGGTGTCATCGGCTCCGTGGCGTTCGGATGGGACGGGAGGTGTTCATCGACCGGTTCGCGGTGATAGACGGCTCTTTTCCGGAGCGGGTGACAATCGAGGACGAGGTACGAATAGCGCCTGGCGCGGCCGTGCTGGCACACTACGAGCCCGGCTCGACGCTTGCGCGCTACACGAAGCCGTACGTCCTCGACGTGCGACTGGGCCGATACTGCTTTATAGGCGTGAACGCAGTTGTGATGCCGGGCACGACCGTTGGGGAGGGCGCCATCGTGACGAGCGGCAGTGTCGTCCTGAGCGACGCGCCGCCTTACACGGTCGTGAGTGGTAATCCCGCAAAACCGGTCAGCCGGTTGAAGCCGGTGGGTTGAGACGGTCGGCGGTCCTTCTGACACGAGGTGCGCGTTTGTGATTTATGAGATCGACATCCCTCACTTGGGTGCGAATATCGACGACGGGCGCGTCTCGGCCTGGGCAAAGAGCGTGGGCGATTTTGTCGAGACCCTGGACGTGCTCTGCTCTTACGAGACGACGAAGGCCACCTTCGAGATCGAGGCTGAGAGGGCGGGCTACCTGCTGGAGATCCTCCATGCGGACGAAGTCGTGCCGGTGCTCACCGTCATCGGGTATCTCGGTGACCGGCCGAATGAGAAGGTGAGCGACCGACATGACGCGTGAGTTGGCGCTCGGCCTCTTGCGTTCGATGTACCGGATCCGGTTGTTCGAGGAGAAGATCGACTACCTCTTCAAGCGGGGCAGGCTGGGCGGCACGGTTCACCTGTGCATCGGCCAGGAGGCGTGTGCCGCGGGTGTGTGCGCCGCCCTTCGCACTGGCGACGTCGTCGGGGGTACACACCGCGGTCACGGCCATGCCATCGCGAAAGGGCTCGAGCTGGACAGGCTCTTCGCCGAGCTCATGGGCCGCAGTCTCGGCTACTGCAAGGGGAAGGGAGGCACGCAACACGTGGCCTCCTTCCACCATGGGTTCCTTGGCACCAACGGGATCACGGGTGGCGGCATACCGATAATCACGGGGGCTGCGCTCGGGTTCAAGCTGAAGGAGCTGCCGCAGGTTGCCGTGTCGTTCTTTGGTGACGGTGCGGTCAACCAGGGCGTGTTTCACGAGGCACTGAACTTCGCATCCATCTGGGAGTTGCCGGTCGTCTATGTGTGCGAGAACAACCTCTACGCCATGTCCGCGCACGTCGACGACATGCTGGGCGCCGAGAGCATCGTCGCGCGCGCGCAGAGCTACCGGATCGACGCCGTTCGGGTGGACGGCATGGATGTGTGCGAGGTCCACGGTGCTGCCGCCCGCGCCGTCGAGCGCGCGCGAACCGAGCGCCGGCCCGCTTTCATCGAATGTCTGACCTACCGGTTCGCCGGGCACTCGAAGAGCGATGCTCGTCGCTATCGAACCAAGGAAGAGGAGCGAGCCTGGCGGGACCGCGATCCCATCGATGTCTTCCAGCGCCGTCTCACGGAGCGCGAGGGATGGCGTCCAGAAGAGGTGGACGCGGTGAAGTCGGAAATCGCCAGGCAGGTCGAGGACGCGGCAGAGCGCGCGTTCCAGGCGGCCGAATCGGCGCCGGAGGAGCTGTTTCAGGATGTCTACGCCCAGCGCTGATCGCGAGACGACCGTCGTCGAGGCCATTCGGCAGACGCTGGACGAGGAACTGGCGCGGGACTCGAGCGTGGTGCTTCTCGGCGAGGACCTCGGCGTCTACGGTGGCGCCTTCGGCGTCACGGCCGGCCTCCTGGAGAAATACGGGGCGAACCGAGTGCGCGAGACGCCGATCTCGGAAGCGGGCACGCTCGGCCTGGCGATCGGCGCCGCGCTGGTGGGTTTTCGGCCCATCGTCGAGTTCATGTTCGCTGATTTCATGACGTTGGCGGTGGACCAGCTCGTCAACCACGCGGCGAAAGTCAGCTTCATGTACGGCGGACAGACGGGTGTCCCGCTGGTCGTGCGGGCGCCCTTCGGCGCGGGCCGTGGCTATGGCGCGAGTCATTCGCAGTCGCTGGAAGCCTGGTTCGTGCACACGCCGGGGCTCAAGGTCGTCGTGCCGTCGAATCCGAGCGACGCACGGCGGTTGCTCAAAGCGGCCGTTCGCGACAACAACCCGGTGGTGTTCCTCGAGCCCAAGCTCGTCTATGCCATCAAGGGGCCGCTCCTGTCCGCCGAGCCCGTAGGGCCGCTTGTTGGCGAGTCCCACGTCGTGCGGGAAGGGACCGACCTGACGATGGTCGGTTACGGGAATCAGCTACTGATTCTGCTGCAGGCCGCGCAGGAGCTGGAGACCAAGGGCGTGCGCGCTGAAGTGGTCGATGTGCCCGTCTTGAAACCGCTCGATCTGACGACCGTGTATCGGTCCGTCGCGAAGACAGGCAACGCACTGGTCCTCGAGGAGGCGCCCGAGC
>JASLOY010000235.1 GCA_030745255.1 Vicinamibacterales bacterium | reverse complement strand
TCTCGCTGGCGGCGACGACGGCGGCGACCGTGGCGTCGCCGGTGACGTTCGCGGCCGTCCGGCACATATCGAGGAAGCGATCGACGCCGAGGATGAGCGCGATGCCCGCGATGGGCACGCCGATGGCCTCCAGAATGATGACCAGCATGACAACGCCGGCGCTCGGCACGGCCGCCGTGCCGATCGAGGCCAGCAGCGCCATGAAGACGATGGTGAGTTGCGCCTGAAGATCGAGTGCGATCCCGAGGGTCTGGGCGATGAAGACGGCCGCAACCGCCTGATAGAGGGCCGTGCCGTCCATGTTGATCGTGGCGCCCAGCGGCAGGACGAACGATGCCACCTCCTCGGACACGCCGAGATTCTGCTCGGCATTCTTCATCGTGACCGGCAACGTGGCCGCGCTCGACGAGGTCGAGAAGGCGACAAGCTGGGCCGGCACGATACCCGGGAAGAAGTGCTTCAACTTGAGCGGTGTCCGCAGCTTGAGCAGTGCGGGGTAGGTCACGAGCATGTGGATCGCCATGCCGAGCAAGACGCAAAGGCAGTACAGCCCGAGCGCGCCCAGCAGTTGCGCGAGTTCACCTGGGCTGTCGCCCGCGACGCCGGTCACCGTATCGGCGATCAGCGCGAAGACGCCGATTGGCGCGAAGCGGATGACCAGCTCGACGATCTTGATGATGACCTCGTTCACGCTCTCGCAGAGGTCCAGGAGCGGCTTCGCCTTTTCCTTCGGAATCAGGATCAGCGCCGTGCCGATCAGGAAGGCCACGAACACCATGTTCAGCATGTTCCGGTTGCTCGAGGCCGAGCCGACGAAATTGTCGGGCACCATGTCGACGAGCGGCTGGAGCGGCCCGCGCGCCGCGGCCTGCGCCGCGTCCTGCTCCCGCTCTGCGACATCGCCCTGATAGGTCGCCTGCAGCCGCTCCCGCAAGCCGTCCGGGATCGATTCGCCCGGGCGAATGAGGTTGACGACGCTCAGGCCGATGATGAGTGCGACAAGCGTCGTACCGACGTAGATGCCGATCGTCTTGCCGCCGATGCGCGACAGTTTCTGCAGATCGGCCAGCGATGCGACCCCCGTGATGAGCGAGGCCAGGACCAGCGGGACCGCGATGAGCAGCAGCAGCCGGAGGAAGATCGTGCCGAACGGCGCGATCCAGTTGGTCGTGAACGTGCCCCAGCCCGAGAGCGTCGCAACGACGCCATAGATGAGGCCGAGGCCGAGCGCGATCAGAATCCGCCAGTGGGTCTGCCGGTACCAGGGAATGGCCATGACAGTGCTCAATGATGCCCCGCCCAACGGTCGCCTACCTTACCAGATTGTGGCCCGCCGGCACCTGCCGGTCACCGCTCAGACATACTGCACCCAGCCGCCGCGGTGCCCGGCCTTGTAGCGTCGGTACCACGTGCAGCACCGGCAGTCTACCGCAGGCCTGGAAGGCTGATAGGGAGTCCGGGCGTTGAACCGGCCGGCCAGGATGCGCTACTGTGGGGAGAAACGTGCAGTCCGGCTGGGCGCGTCACCGCCCATGGCCTGCCGGAGCGACTATGCCTAGACACTTCTCCGGTTTCCTGCTGTGCACTGCCTGCCTCCTGCTGCTGACGGCGCGAAGCGCGTCGAGCCAGCCGATTCCGATGACGTTCGACGAGCTTGTCTCGGAGGCGAACGTCGTCGTGCGGGGCTATGTCGCCGATCAGCAAGCCGAGTGGATTGACAGCGACCAGGGCCGGGCAATCGTGACGGTGGTGACCTTCCGCGTCGAGCGGACTCTGAAGGGCACCAATCGCGTCCAGATTCCGCTGGAGTTTCTCGGCGGTACGATAGGCGACGTCGGGCTCAGACCTTCCCACGTGCCGACGTTCGAAGTAGGCGACCGCGCAGTCCTCTTCCTCGACACGACCGAGCGGCTCATCAGCCCTGTCGTCGGCAGCGAGCTGGGGCTCTTCCGGATCGTTGTCAGCCCCGACGGGTCAGGCGACGCCGTGGTCAGCCACAACGGCGTGACGTTCAGCTCGGTGGTGCAGCTCGGTGTGCCGTCTGCGGACGGCGCCCCGGCGGCGCCGATGTCGCTCGGCCGCTTCGAGGCCGAGATTGTTCAAGCCGTACAGGAGATCCGATGAGCCGGAGAGCCTGGGTCCTCGCTGTCCTCACCGCCGTGGTCGTGACCGGTGCGACCTATTCCGTCAAGGCCTTCACCTTCACCGGGCTGCGCTGGCCGAACGGCAGCGTCATCAGCCTGAAGATCAAGATGGGGGCGGGGTCTGGGCGGCTCATCGATGGCAAGACGCACTGGGATCAGACCGTTGTGGCTTCGGCGACGCAGTGGAACTCCACAGCCCTGAAGGGCGTCCCGATCCGATTGACGACCGTCAGGAACGCCTCGGGTTCGAAGAAGGGAAACGACGGGCGCAACAGCATCTTCTTCGCGAGGACCGTGTTTGGTAGGGCGTTTGGCGCCAACACTCTGGGTGTGACGGCCCCGTGGTTCTTTGCTGGCAACGTGACCTCAGAGGCGGACATCGTCATCAACTCCAAGAAGAATTTCAATTCCTATCGTGGCGCGCGGCTCATCGACACGACCGGTGTCGGTAGCACTCCGGCGGCGCGGGGACCAGTTGACATCATGAGGGTCCTCATTCACGAGATAGGCCACCTGCTCGGACTCAACCACCCGGATCAGGTTGGCCAGAGGCAGGCCACGATCATGAAGTCGAGCGTGAGCAACACTGACCGCGTGCTGATCGACGATATCAACGGAATGTATCGGCTTTACAGGGTTCCGATCTGCCGGGTCAAGGCGTTCAACGCGCCTGGCGCGCGGAACGGCAACCTCACCAATACCGACTGCATTGCGCCGCATCGGCCGGGCACGAAGCGCGGGGATCTCTATTCCTTCACCGGCACGGCGGGGCAGGTCCACACGATCACGATGACCAGGGGGACCCTCGCCGATCCGTTCCTGGTGGTGCTGGGACCGAACGGCGGCAAGCTCAGTCAGAACAACAACGGCGGCGGCGGGAAGAACGCCCGGGTCAGGTTTACGGCCGGAACCACGGGCAAGTACACGATCGAGGCAACCGCGAGTGCCAACACCGACCGCGGCACTTACACGCTGCGGCGCACCGTCGGCTAGCTCTCCCGCCCCGGGACGCGTGGCCGACGCCGACGCTACCTGACCGGCGAGAAGTCTGTCGGGTCGAGGAACAGCGACTCGACGTTGCTCACCAACGGTCCATCGACCCGCGAGGCTTCGCGCATCGTCGCCCAGTCGGGGTCGGATCCGAACGCCGCCCACGACGCCCGCGCCGCCTCGCGACTCTCGTGTGCCAGCATGTAGACCAGCGTGTCCTCCGAGCGGGGCGACTCGGCCGGCACCCAGTAGCCGACGCCCTGCATGCCGTGCTTCTCGAAGATGTCCGTCTCACCGCCGCCGAACCGGTCGAGTAGGCCCTGCAGCTTGCCGTCGTGGGTCGTATAGGTCCGCAGCTCGAATACGCGATCGAGCCCTTGCGCTTCGGTCACCACGTGGTGATCCACCGCCAGTCCCGCGAGAAACGCCAGTAGACCGACCGACGCCGTCACTCCGTACTTGCGTAGCATCCGTTACTCCTTTGGTGGGTCAGAGCGTCGGTGGCGACTCTACCGTACGCGCCAGGCGGACGCGACTGCGACCGCGCAAGCGTGCTTCGGGGTTCTACCGGGACTTGGTATGGTCGATGGCAGATAGCACGCAGTTCCGTGACACAGGAGGTGCCGCACATGAATCGACAGAATCCAAAGGTGAAGTTGGTGGCGGCGTTCGCGTGCCTCATGCTCGCGTTGGCCGCGACGCTGACAGCGGGCGGCTGGTTTGGCAGCGGCAGAGCCGACGCGAGCCTCTTCATCGAAGATGACACCGCGCTGAGTGACGTGAATCCGATCACCGCTCAGGCGGTCCTGCCGTCGATGGGTGACGACGTCAAGGTGACATCGATCGTCCAGCGGTTTCCGATCGATCCCAGGCAGCTCGGCGAGAAAAGAGCCAGCGGCCGCGGCGTTGTCGACTTCACTTGCGTCGACGGCAACGGTAACTCCAGGAATCTCGGTGGCCGAAACAGAAAGTTCGATCGATACGGCAATCTCGCAACAACCAGGAAGTTTCCTGGCGCCTTCGGTTGCGGCCTGATGAGCGCGCGATGGACTTTCCGGGGTGTCCAACGCCAACCCGCCAGTACCTCGATCAACGTCATGACCGGGGCGCAGCGAATTGTTGACGGCGCCGATTCCGACTGCTTCGACAAGGACGTCCTCTGCCTCAACGACAACCGTTTCAAGATTGAGGTCGACTGGACGACGTCGAATCGGTCGGGGGCGGCGGTTCTGCTGGCCTCGGGCTTCGACACCGGCATCTTCTACTTCTTCAACCCCGACAACACCGAGCTGGTCGTCAAGCTCTTGGACGGCTGCGAAGCCAACAACCACTTCTGGCTCTTCGCGGCCGCCGCGACCGACGTGGGATACGACCTCACCGTCACCGACACGGATACGGGCGCCGTCAAGACGTATACCAACCCCCGCGGTACGGCCGCCCCGGTGGTCACTGACACGACCGCTTTTGCGACCTGCCCCTAGCGGCGACCCATGGGCGGTTTGTGAAATCAGGAGCACGGAATCGAATGTGAGGCCGGCCCGTCTCAGGGTCGGCCTCCAAGCCACCTCTACGTATCTGCCCTTGATTCAAGCGCTTACCGGAAGCGGCTAGCCACCACGCACCACCGGCACTTCGCTTGCAGCCTGCAGCTGGTTGTGTGGTGGGCTGCACGCGAGAGGTCTGTCTTCAGATCGCGCAGATGGGCGCCGATAGCATGGCTATGCCGTCGGTGCCATCGCGACGTCGGGGCCACGAAATGAGGGCCAGGATCGGCCTGGTCCTGTTCGTGCTGTGCGCCTCGACAGCCTGTGAGAACCAGCGCTCGCCTGTCGGGCCCACCACTCCCGAAGGTTCGGTCGAAGGTTCGACCCTCAGGCTTGCCCAGGAGGTCAGGCAGCAGTGGTCACCCTATGTGGGCGTCCAGGTCACGGGCGAAGCACTGGAAGCCTACCAGGACGCCCTGGCACGCCTGGCGCGCTCGGGAAACCTCAAAGGCGTACGGGTCGAGATCAGGAAGAGCAATGCGGCCGGTGGGGCCCGGGTCATCAAGACCATCGGCTCCCTGGGCCTCGAACTGCTGGGCCTTGTCGACAACGAGTACCTGTTCGACGCCGACATCGAGCAGGTCATCGACCGCATCTTTGCCACGTATCCGGAGATTCGCTACTTTCAGATCGGCAACGAGATCACCACCATCCTGCCGGCGTCCGGCCCGACGATGTCCATCGAGCAGTACATGGACGTCTTCCAGCGCATCTACGACCATGTCCAGTCCCGCCATCCGGGCCGAGCCGTGCTGCTGACGCAGTCGACGTTCGGCAGTGGCCTGCACGGCCCGACCGAGTTGGAAACCATGGCCGCGCTCGGCCTGGCCGACATGGACCCGGCCAAGGTGATCGTCGCCATCAACGACTACAACCCGAACACGGCCGTGCAATACGTCGGGCTCCTGGGCAGTACGCTCCGACGGCATCGCGTCTGGGTCACCGAGACCGGCGTGTCCAACGCCGAGGCGCACGTCGAGTATGTGCAGGGCGGCTATCGACTGCTGCGCAACTATCTGCGGGCCGAGCGAGTCTACTGGTTCGTCATGTGGGGCGGCGATTCGGGCGACCATTCCGGGTACAGCCTGATCAAGAGCCCGGCGGACTACCCGAACTACTGGACGAGCCCGCTGTTCAACGTTCTGGCGGGCCCACAATGATGCTCCGACGCCTGGCCGTCGTGTCGTCGCTTGTCGTCGCGCTATCCACCAGCGTCGCCGCACAGGAGCCACGAGGAGAGGATTCGCCCAGGGAGAGCCAGGGGGGCACCTATCTGAAGCTGGGCCTCGGTCACTGGCAAGGCAATATCTTCAGCAGTCAAAGCCTGACGCGGTGGGACCTGAGTCTATTCAGTTCCAGGTCCAACCTGACGAGCGCCATGCTCGAGGTCGAGACCTACTTCGCCCGCCCCCATTTACTGCTGT
>JASLOY010000234.1 GCA_030745255.1 Vicinamibacterales bacterium | reverse complement strand
ATCCGGACCCTGTTGTGGGGTACGCCCAAGACATCGGCGATCCCTCTGAAGTGCTCGATCACCTGCGTGGCGGCTCGGATGGTGATCACGCCGTCCTGATCCAGCCAGGCCACGCCGGATTCCGGTTCGAGATAGGCGTGGTCCACCATCGGAACCCGGTAGGTATTCTCGACCACGACATCCGCCAGCGCGAACCCCTCTTCGACGTCACCCTTTCTGACCTTGTAGCTGCAAATGACGTTGCTCTCGTCTTCCCCGACCTGGTAGGCGCCGGCCTGCTTCGCCTCGACCGGATCGAAGACGCCTTCGAGCGGTTCGTACTCCACATGAATGAGACCGAGCGCCTCCTCGGCGACCGCCTCGCTCGTCGCCGCAACCAGCGCAACCGCTTCGCCCTTGAATCGGATCTTCTTGTCGGCCAGGACCCGGTAGAGCCCCTCGAACCCGCCCACCTGATGGGTCTGTCCGAACCGCGTGACCGTCTCGTTGTTCGGCACATCCTTGGCGGTCAAGACCGCGTCGACGCCGGGCAGCTTCTCGGCGTCACCGGTGTCGATGGACAGGACCCGCGCGGCGGGGTGGCGGCTCCTCAGCACCTTTGCGTAGAGCATCCCGGGCACGGTGTAGTCATGGGCGTACGCCGTGTCGCCAAACACTTTTGCCCAGGCGTCTGGCCGCGGAGCGGCCTTCCCGATGATCCGGTATTCGGGCTTGGTACGAGTCTCAGGCATCTTCCCGCTCTCCGACGCCACCCCGGCCCTGCGCCGCCGCATCCTCGATGGCCTCGACGATCTGCGTGTACCCGGTGCAGCGACAGAGGTTCCCGGAGATCCCTTCGCGGATCTCCTCTCGGTTCGGGCACGGATTGGCCTCGAGCAGGGCCTTCGCCGACACCACCACCCCCGGCGTACAGAACCCGCACTGAATCGCGCCGTGCTCGACGAAGCTCTTCTGAAGGGGATCGGGCTGCTCCGACGTTCCGACACCTTTCAGCGTGGTGACCTCCTTGCCGTTGGCCTGCACGGCCAGCGTCAGACAGGCGTTGACCGGCCGTCCAGCCAGAATGACGGTGCACGCTCCGCAATCGCCCTGACTGCACCCGTCCTTCACTTCGAAGGCCCTCAGGCGATTCCGCAACGCGTCCAGCAGGGTCTCGCGGGCCGTCACCTCCGCCTGCTTCCATTCGCCGTTGACCTTGATGTCGATCGGATACGTCGTCATGCGCCGAATGTCCTCCGGTCTTCCACGGCCATCTCGATCTGTCGCTTCAGGACCGCCGAGGCCACATACGAGCGGTACTTGTCAGAGCCTCGAACGTCGCTGATGGGCGAAATCTCCGCCCGCAAGAGCTCGGAACATTCCTCGACGAGCGTCTCGCCAACCTCGCGGCCTTCAAGCAGCTCTTCGACGCGGAAGACTCGCATCGGTATCGGAGCCACCGACCCTGCCGCGACCCGTGCCGTCCGGCAGGTCGTCTCCTCCATCTCCAGCATCACGGCGACGCTGGCAACGCTGATCGACGATGCGGTTCTCAGGCCGACCTTGGTGAAACGTCCGGCCGCGCCATCGGGCGGCCTGGGAAACGTAATCCGGGTCAGCACGTCGCCCTTGCCCAGATCCGTCACCCTGTAGGAATGAAAGAACTGGTGCAGGGGCACATCTCTGGTGGCCCCATTCGGGCTCATGATCTGAACCGTAGCGCCCAGGGCCAGAAGAGGCGGCGCGGTGTCCGCGCTGGGAGAGGCGTTGGCGAGATTGCCCCCGATGGTGGCCCGATTCCGGGTCTGCGGGTGTCCGACCTGTGCGGCCGCCGCCGCCAGGAACGGGCTGCAGCCGGCAATGATCGGGTTCGAGACCAGCTCGGCCATCGTGGTGGTTGCACCGATCGCAATGCTGCCGTTCTCCTCACGGATGAACGACAGTTCCGTCATCTCGCAGAGATCGACGAGAACCGCGGGTGGAATCCTCCCGGCTCGCATCTGAGGAATCAGGTCGGTGGCGCCCGCGACGACGGCAGCTCGCCCCTGGTGCTCCGCCATGATCCGCTGGAGGTCGTTCACGTCGGTGGGCCGCAGGTAGACTGTACTCGTCACTGTCTTCGTCTTCGTCTTTCTCATCCGTGCCGAGACGGGAGCATGCCTGCCGCTACTGGCCGCAGCTTCCTATCGCCTTGACGATTCGATGATATCCGGTGCATCGACAGAGGTTCCCTCTCAGGTGCTCCCGGATCTGTTCTTCCGAAGGCGAAGGGTCATGCGCGAGCAGATCCTTGGCCATGAGAATCATCCCGGGCGTGCAGAACCCGCACTGCACGGCTCCGTGATCCAGAAACGCCTCCTGGATCGGATCGAGTGACCCGTCCGGCTCAGCCACGCCTTCAATCGTCACGATATCTGCGCCATCGACGGCAGCCGCCAGCGTCAGGCAACTCAGAATCGGCTCCCCGTTGACGAGTACCGTGCATCCCCCGCACTGTCCGGTGCCGCAGCAATACTTCGTGCCCGTCAGCTGCAACTCTTCTCTCAAGACGTTGACGAGCAGCGCATTCGCCTCGACCAGCGGCTCGACGTGCTCGCCGTTGACGGTCAACGTGACGCGTCGCTTCGTCATCATGGCTGTCTCTGAACCCGCTTCCATGCCTGGTCGAACGTGTCCTTGAACAGCACCCGGGAAACGCGTCTTCGATAGAACTCGGTGGAGCGCGCGTCGGTCAGGGGCGAGATGTCGGCCGCGAGCCGATCGGCGGCCTCGTCCATCACGTCCGTGTCAATCGCTCGACCCGACAAGAGCTGTTCCACGCCGGGCATTCTCATCGGCGTCGGGCCGACAGCTCCCATCCCAATCCGGCATGAGAGACACCGCTCGCCATCGCTCTGCACCGCAACCGCGCAACTGATCTTGGAGATGTCCCCCGCGACCCGCCCGATCTTTCGAAACGCACTTCCGGTGTGGTCAGCGACAGCCGGAACCTGGATCTCCGCCAGGACTTCGCCAGGCTCCATGCAGGTCAGCTTGGGCCCCCGAAAGAATGCGTCGAGCGCGACGATCCGCTCTCCGCTCGAACCGATCAGTCGAACCTGGGCCTCCAAGACCAGGAGCGCCAGAGCAGCATCGGCGGCCGGTGAGGCCGTGCAGAGGTTGCCGCCCAACGTCCCCATGTTGACGACCTGGACCTGACCGATCGAGCCGAGTGCGTCATCGAGGCAGGCGTAGATCTCGTGGTCCCTGCAGTAGGCCTTGACATCGCGCAGCTTCACCGCGGCACCGATGTGCAGGGTCCCGTCTCGCCGCACGGTGCACAACTCCGCGATCTTCGTGACATCGATCAGGTAGTCGGGCGAGATCGTTTCGTACTTCAGCTGGGGCACGACATCGGTTCCGCCCGCGATGATCGTCGCCGCCGGACCGTGCCGGTCCAGCAGCGCGAGAAGCTCCGGCATCGTCTCCGGCGCGACGTATTCGAATTCCCGGGTCAAGATCCTCGTGTTGCCCATCGTTACCGCCCCTGCTGGAGCTGTTCCGCCTCCCGCGTCAACGCACTCAAGACGCGTTCCGGAGTGATCGGCGCCTCCGTCAAGCGGACTCCAACGGCGTTGTAGATGGCATTGGCCACGGCGCCGGCGGTCGCGTTGTTCGCGGCTTCGCCGACGCCCTTGGCGCCGAACGGTCCTGACGGCTCGTAGGTGTCGGCGAAGAACGTCGACAGATCCTCGAGCGAGGGCATGTCCTGTGCCGTGTAGATCTTGTAGTCGGTGAGATACCCGCCACAGGTGAGCTCACCGGAATCCGGCTTGTAGGTCGTATCTTCCAGCAGCGCGAGGCCGATGCCCCGGCAGAGACCGCCCTCGAGCTGCCCGGCGGCGAGATCCGGGTTGATGACCGTCCCGGCATCGACGGCGGCCACGGCGCGTACCGGTCGAATCTGCCCGGTCGCCGTGTCGACCTCCACCTCGACGAAATTCACGACGAAGCAGGGCGGACAGTTCACCTGCCGATGGCTCACCACGGCGATGATCGAGCCCCACCCCTTGATCTGCGCGGTCTTGGCCACCTCGGCCACGGAGATCCGTTTGGCCGGTGCGCCGGGCAGGAAGACGAAGCCCTGGCCACGGCTCGTGTCGGGTTGGACCTTCAGCGCCTCCGGATTGACGTCGATGATGCGCGAGGCGAAGTCGAGCAGAATCTTCTTTACATCCTGGGCGGCCCTCAGCAGGCTCGCGCCGCCGCAGTACACCCCGCGGGTCGCGTGGGTGCAGACATCGTAGCCGGTGGAGCGGGTGTTCGACGGCGAGATTCCCACCCGGTCGAGAGGCACACCGAGTTCCTCGGCCACCATCTTGGCGCCCGCTTCCAGCGTTCCCCCACCGTGGCACATGAGCGCGGTCAGGCAATCGACCGACCCGTCCTCGTTGATCTTGACCATCGCCGTGGAGTAGTCGATGACCTCACCCGGCGTGGGCGCACCGGTACCCGACGTGTGGAATCCCCGGCCGACCCCGATCCCCCTGCGGAACCGCCCGGTCTTTCGCGCTGGGCTCCCGCGACGCTCCCAGCCGACCATCGCCCTTCCCTTCAACAGCATCTCCTCCACACCGCAGCTCCGAATGACCGAGCGCACGGTCGGACCCTGTCCCCAGAACGTCTCGCCGAGTCCCACGTAGTTCTTCAGGCGCAGGTCGATCGGATCGATGTCGAGCGCTTCGGCGATGGTGTCCATCATCGACTCCACCGCGAATGTGACCTGCGGGTTCCCATATCCCTGCATGGCACAGGCTGGAGCCTTGTTGGTGTACACCGCGGTGCCCTCGAACTTCAGATGCGGCAGTCGATACAGAGAGACGAACCAGCCCGCCATGCACCCGAGCAACGGATACGCCTGGATGTTGTGCCCTCCAATGTCGACGACCGTCTTCAAGTGCCCAGCCGTCAAGGTGCCGTCGCGCTTCACGCCGTAGGTGAGGTGGATATTCGACGGATACTTGCAGTGGTCGTACATATCCTCTTCACGGGTCAGCACCAGCTTCACCGGCTTCTGGGCCTTGAGCGCCAGGGCGACGCAGATGGCGACGGAACTGTTCATCTGGATGCTCGAGCCAAATGACCCGCCAATCGGCACACGTTGCACGTTGATCTTGCTGAGCGGGATGTCAAAAAGGATTCCCAGAAGCTGACGGGTATTGTGAATCGACTGCGTGGTGGCCCACACCGTGATCCCGCCGTCGGCTTCCGGACGGCACACGACTGCCTTGCTCTCCAGCTGGCCGTGGTAGGCCCTTCCGGTCGTGAACTCGTTCTCCACGACGAGGTCGGCCTCCTCGAGCCCTCGAGCCACGTCGCCTTCGACCGCCTCTCGAGAACAGGCGATATTCCGCTCGATGGGGAGGACGGTCTCGCCCAGCATGACCGCGTCATGCAACTGGGGCGCGCCGTCTCGCATCGCTTCGTGGGGATCGAAGACCGCAGGCAGCGACTCAAATCCGACGTCGAGTGCGTCGAGCGCCTTGTCCGCCAACGCTTCCGTCCTGGCGGCGACGGCGACGACGCCCTGCCCGACGTGCCGGATCTTGTCCGGCAGCACCGTTCGGTCGCGGTAGGTCTTGGCCGGAACGCTCACCTGACGCTCGTTGTACTTGACCCGCGGCACGTCCTCGGGCGTGACGCAGACGGCGCCCAGGCGTTCCGCTCCACTGGTGTCGATGGCGGCGATCCGCGCGTGAGGGTAGGGACTTCTCAAGACTCTGGCCTGAAGCATGTTCGGAAGGCTGATGTCCGAGGAGTACAGCTGCCGCCCGGTGACCATGGCGTGGCCGTCCTGACGCCGGGTCACCCGACCGATGACGTCGAACCTGTCGTCGTTCATCGGCGTGCGGTCCTCCCTTGACAGAAACCGCGATTGCAGGTACCAACGCAGCACCTTGAGATCATTCTCGAGGGCGTCCTGTCTGCGCTCGGGGGGTATCGATGCGCGAGCTCTTGGCTGACTACCTGAACAACCGTCTCTCCCGTCGTGGCTTCTTTAGACGGATGGTGGCGGCCGGCTTCACGGCCGGCTTCGTCGAGTCCGTCCTGAGCGATCTTGCGGCGGCAGAGACGCCGGCCGACCAACCGAGCGGTGCCTATC
>JASLOY010000233.1 GCA_030745255.1 Vicinamibacterales bacterium | reverse complement strand
CGTGACGATCTTCGTCGGGCGCTGTTTCGTGGTGTCCAGCACTACGTGCCCGGCTCGCTCTTCGTCGACACCGTGCGGTCTGGTCCCGCAACGGCGACCACCGTCGTGGCGAGCCCGCCGCCACTCTTTCCGGCGACGAGGTCACCCGTGGCCCGGGAGGCGTCGCCTTCGGGCCCCCCGGTGTACGCAGTCGATGAAGGGCCCGAGTGGATCGAACGGCTGATCACGAACTGGCGTGATGCGGCCAGCGCCGGCCGCGCGCTGGTTGTCGCGTTGGAGGCCACCGAGGCGACGGCGCTCGCGAAGGGCCTAGATCGTGGCGATCTCGTGCTGCTTCAGCACGGCGCGGACGAGTCCGACGAGGTGGCCCACCCGGGGTTCGGGCTGGCAGACGTCGACCACATCCACGTGGGGGAAGGGACGGAGACTGATCGCCGGGCTGGTCCGTGGCGCTTTCGAGTCCCGGCCGAGGAGCTGGCTCGTTCAGAGCGCCTCCACGCCGGCTCGGCGTGGTCTCGGGATGACCTGCCCACACTCGATTGGATTGCGCGGCGGATCACCCGGCGCGAGATTGGGATCGCCATGGGTGCCGGTTCGGCCTCCGGCTTTGCGCACCTCGGCGTCCTGCAGGTGCTGGAGGACGCGGGTGTCGTCGTCGACTACGCGTGCGGGTCGAGCATGGGCGGCGTGGTCGCATTGGTCCATGCGAGACTCGGGAACGCCCGCGTCACGACGGATCGCTTCCGCGAGCTGGTTGGGAGCAACGACAAGCTTCGCGATTTCGCCTGGCTGCCTCGTTCCGCCATCCTCCGCGGCAAGAAGCGACGGCGTGCCGCCAAGGCGGCGATGGGGGACGACGCCCTGGCGCAGCTTCGGAGGCCGGTTGCGGTGGTCGCGGCCGATCTGGTCAGGGGCGAGCGGTTCGTCTTCGAGGATGGTCCCGGCGATGTCGCCATGCTTGCAACATCGGCGCTGCCGGGCATCTTCCCTCCGGTACCTTACGACGGGCGGATGCTGGTCGACGGCGGCCTGGTGAGTCGCGTTCCGGTGGACCTGCTCGAGCGCCGGCGGTGCGGGCTCAAGATCGCGGTCAACGTCGTGCCTGCGCCGGCGACGACGGAGGACGAGTTCCCCCGGCTGAGCTCCGCGTTCTTCAGATACTTTGGCCTGACGAATGTCATCGCGAGCTCGTGGGGCTTGCTGGCCTGGTGGCAGGGGGCCGCCGAAGCGAGCCAGGCAGAGGTCCTCCTCGAGCCGCGCAGGGGACGGTATTCGGGATACGATTTCGATGCCATCGAGGCGATGATCGAAGCGGGCCGCGAGGCCGCGCTCGACAAGCTCGATATGATTCGCGCCCTGGCGTCCAATCTGTTGACCCCGGGGGTACGCCACTAGAACAGATTGACCGACACATGCAGGAAGCACTGAAACTCCTGAGCGACCTCGGAGACGATGACATCCGGTGGATTCTCGATACGGGTCACGAGGAGGAGGTCGCCGCGGACACCGTCCTGATCACGGAGGGCACCGACCCCGACAACCTGTACATCCTGCTGAGCGGTGTCGTGGACATTCGCGTGTCCGGGATCGGTGCTACACCGCTTGCGAAGCTGGGACCTGGCGAGCTGCTCGGCGAGATGTCGTTTCTCGACGGCGCGCCTGCGTCGGCCAATGTCGTGGCGGGCGAGCCGTCGCTGGTGCTGGCGTTGCCGCGCCAGGCACTGCAGGCCAGACTCGGCGGCGACGCCGCATTCAGCGCGCGGTTCTACAAGGCGCTGGCGCTCCTGACCTCGCGTCGTCTTCGCGACAGCATGGGCACGTTCGGTCGATGGTTGCGTCCACCGATAGAAGGCGGCGATGAGGGAAAGAGCGAGCTGTGGTCGACGCTCTCCGGGGCGCTGGATCGGTTCAAGGAGCTCCTGCATACTGCAGCCGGCCAGGAGTCGACAGCGGCCGACCAGGACCCGCCGGCGGATGTGGCGCGCCACGCGCGGGAGGAATTCTCCAGACTGCTCGTCGCACTCAATGAGTCCGTTGGCGACGGGGCAGCAGCTGCTCGCGAGTGGCGCGAAGAGATGGGCTTGCGTCTTCAGAGAGAGTGCTTGCCGTTCGTGCTGCTCTCGCGCTTCGCCGAACGGTGCTACAGGAAGCCTCGCGGCTACGCGGGCGACTACCTGACCATCGAGTGGATGTACCGCAACACACCGGGCGGGCACGGTGCCATCGGTCGATTGATTGACGGCGCCATTCTGGACGCGCCGCCCTGTCGTGCCGTCCGCAACCGCCGCGGTCTCTTGACGCAGGAGATGCTTGATGCGATCGAGCGGAAGGGAAGTGCGCCGCTGCATGTGGTGAGCATGGCGTGCGGGCCGGCCGAGGAGCTGTTCGACGTCCTCGCGCGGCTCGACGACTGCGGCCGGCTACAGGCCACGCTCATCGACATCGATCGGGAAGCGCTGGGCCACGTCGCCGACCGGATCGAGCGCGAGCAGCTCGGGGAGCAGGTGACACTGGAACACGCCAACCTCGTGTATCTGGCTACCGGTCAACAGCAGCTCGGGTTGGCGAATCAGGATCTGGTGTATTCCATCGGCCTGATCGACTATTTCGAGGACAGGTATGTCGTCGCCTTGCTCAACTACGCCTACGAGGTGCTGGCCGAGGGCGGGAAGGTGATTCTGGGCAATTTTCATCCACGGAACGCCGCCAAGGCGTTCATGGACTACGTCCTCGACTGGAAGCTCATCCATCGAACCGAGGAGGACATGAACCGGCTCTACGAGATGTCCAGGTTCGGCAGGCCCTGCACGCGGATTCAGTACGAGGCCGAGGGAATCAACCTCTTCGCCGAGTGCGAGAAGGTCTAGCCGCCGGCCGGTGCGCTTTCGGGCGGCGGCAACTGGCAGGAGTACGTCAGGCCAACGGTCTCGCTCAGACTGACGCGCAGGGTCCCGGTTCCGCTCAATCGGAGCTCGTCGCGGCGGAGATGGATGTCGACGCCGCCGTCGGGTGAAACGGTGGTCCCATTCGAGCTCAGGTCCACGACGACGAAATACCCCTTCCGGAACTCTACCCGTGCGTGCACACGCGAGACGTCGTCGGCATTCACCGTGAGGTCGCATCGTTCGCTGCGGCCGATGGTGCACATCGGGTGTGATTGCCCGAGCGTGATGAGCCGATGTCCACACTGCAGCTGCAGCTCGATGTCGTCATGCCCTCCGATTGACAGGGGCTGCGATGGAGTCGACCGGGTCGCCCACGGATCGTTCCAGTCGACGTCGTACACATCGCGGGTCGTCTGCTGGCCCTTGAGCGTCGTCCGGTTGACGAACCGGCACACCGCCCGGACGTCTTCGGGCGCGGCCTCGATTGTTTCTCCGGTCGTCAGGATCTGATTGGCTCGGGCCATCGCGCAGACGCGGCTGGCGACATAGAGCGACTCGCCGAACAGGCTCTCGTCGTCCGGGAGCACCGGGCCGTAGTGCAGTCCCATGCGCACGCCCAGGACGCCTGGTAGGCGCCCCGACGCCCTCGCGTCCGCCACAGCCTGGTTGAGCGCTATCGCTCCCCAGACCGCGAGCTCGCGTGTGGGATAGGTGCAGAGCAGCTCGTCCGCGATTCGCTGGATCACTGTCCCCTGGCCGGTCTCGGCCGCCGTGCGCATGACGGACATGCACTCCACCACGAGGTCACGGGCGCGGGTGTCTCCGAAGGCGCTGACGAGGTACGAGCTGTCGCTGATGTCCGCGAAGAGGACACCGAGTTCCTTCTGTTCGCTCTCCATAGTCGGTCGGAAGCTGTCACCCAGAGTATAGTAGCGGCGATCCGACCCCAGCAACGAGGACGCCGGCGATGGTGCCAGCGGACTGAAAGCATCGGGGGGCGGCCTGCGGAGCATCGCGTCGTGCTCCGTCCGCCTTGCCGGTCGAGAGCAGCGTTCATGGAGCACAACGACCACACCTGCTCGGTGCGAATACTGGTAGCCGTTGTTGCCGTCTGTCTGTCGGCGCACGAGGCGGGGGCGCAGGGACTCGCCCTGCGAGGGGTCGGCCCGGTCAACCGGTCGATGGGCGGCGCCGCGGTGGCCGCTCCGCTCGATGCCGTCGGCGCGCTGCACTGGAACCCGGCGACGATCGGCGGGCTGCCCTCGTCCGAGATGCGCATCGGCCTGGAGCTGCTCGACCCGGAGACCGCACTGTCGTCGGAGACCGTTCAGTTCGGGCTCGGACCGGTGCCGACGAGCAGGCTCGCCGGGGCGACGCGCGGTAATTCAGGGAGGATTCCGGTGCCCAGCGCCGCGCTGGTGCGGAAGCTGGATGGTTCCAGATGGACTTTCGGTCTCGGTCTGTTCGGTATCGCCGGCCTCGAGGTGAGGTACCCCGCGAGCGCGACGAACCCGATTCTCCGGCCCAGACGCCGGTGCCCGGCACCCAGCCGATCCCTGGTCTCGGCCGGGTCGTCGGCGAGGCCACGTTCCTGCAGCTCGCGCCCACAGTCGCCTACGCGCTGAGCGACCGTGTGTCGATCGGCGTCGCGCCCACACCGACGCTGGCCAAGATCGGCACGATGCCGCTCGCCTTCGCGGCGCCGAACGACGCCAACGGTGACGGCCTGCCGACCTACCCGGCCGGTCTGGGCACGCGCAGTCACTGGGGCGCGGGGTTCCAGGTCGGTCTCTTCGTCTCCGGCGCCGGACCCTGGCGGTTCGGGGTCTCGTACAAGAGCCCGCAGTGGTTCGACGACTTCGAGTTCGTCACCACGGACGAGCTCGGCGGCGACCGGCGTGTGACGCTCGACTTCGACTATCCGAGCATCGTCTCGGCCGGCGCGTCCTTCGTCGGCGTCGACGACCTGACGATCGCGGTCGATGTCCGGTATCTCGACTACGAGGACACGAACGGGTTCGAGGCAGCCGGCTTCGACGGGACCGGCGCCGTGACCGGTCTCGGCTGGCGCAGCGTCGTCAGCCTGGGCGTGGGCGCCGAATGCCGTGCCACGAGCAGGCTATCGTTCCGTGGTGGCTATGCCTACAACGACAACCCGATCCCGGCGGCGAACACCTTCTTCAACGTTGCGGCGCCGCTGGTCGTGACGCAGGTCGTGAGCGCGGGCGCCTCCGTCGGTGTGACCGACCGCGTGGGCGTCGACCTGTCGTTCGTCCGGGGGCTGCGGAACACCGTCTCCGGGCCGTTTCACGTCCCGGGCGTCGGGGCGCTGCCGGTGGTCACGTCGATCACGAGCGAGGTGGCCGCGAACGCCTTCGACGTGGGACTGGTGACTCGGTTCTAGAGTTTCGGGCGAAGCCCCGTTTGGTTACGGTCGCACCGGGCCAGCCGGGCGCCGCGCGCCAAGTACCGACCTCGGTCGTCTTTCAGCACTCGAGATACGCTTGTCGAGTGATGGGAACCTGTGATGTCAGCGGATGAGCCTGAACGGCCCGGGCGTGACGACAGTCGGCCCGCCACCCTGCCGACGGTCGTCCACGGCCCGGACAACACTCACTCACCGACGTCTCCGACCCGCGTTGGCGGCTACCGCCTGCTCGGTACGCTGGGCGAAGGCGGGATGGGGACGGTCCGCGAGACTTCCGAACCCCGACCCGCGCGGAAGCCCTGCCCGCGGATCTGGACGCCGGCGGGCCTCCAAGGGCTAGGCCGGGTGCCATCTCCAAACGGCTCTCCCCCGTCAAGGGCTCGGCTGACTGGCTCCCGCCCAAAGCGCTCCACCAGACGGTCGTAGGCCCACAGGAAGCAGCCGCGGTCCTCGAGAGCATCACCCCCCAACCCACCAGCACCCAAGACAGGGTGTCCCAAAATCCGCCTAGCAGCCCGTGATGCGAACGCCAACGGCGAGGCGCTGATGCGGCTCTGGACGCTGCTGCACGACGGCAAGACGACCAAATCGATGCCGAAGGCGGCGGTGCTGCGAAGCTTCGTGATGAATCACGCGATCCATCATCGGGCCCAGCTCGGTATGTATCTTCGGCTCAACGACGTGGCGGTGCCGTCGATCTACGGTCCCTCGGCGGACGAGAACCCGTTCGCATAGCCAGACAAGAAACCTGGCCGTTCGACGCGAGTATTGGTGTATAAGATCGTGGATCAAGGAGGGTCAGATGACGAATGGC
>JASLOY010000232.1 GCA_030745255.1 Vicinamibacterales bacterium | reverse complement strand
TTGAACGACCCGCGAGGGCTCTCCGACGCGGATGCAATGGCATTGGCGCGAGAAGGTGTGCCATTTTATTTCCTCTACGCGACAATTCACTCCACCGAGGTCGGCAACACCCAGACCCTCGTCACCATCGCGCATCGGCTGGCGACCGAGCAGTCGCCGGAGATCGACGAGCTGCTCGACAACGTGGTGCTCCTGGTGGTCCCGTCCCAGAACCCCGACGGGCAGGTGCTGGTGATCGACCACTGGTACGAGACGCAGGGCACCACCTACGACCGGACTTACCCGGACCTCTACCATCACTACACGGGGCACGACGACAACCGCGACTGGTTCATGTTTACGCAGCGGGAAACCAGACTGGCGCTCGATATCCATCGCGAGCTCAAGCCGCAGGTGACCCACGACATGCACCAGATGGGGTCGACCGGCGCCCGCATCTTCGTGCCACCGTTCCAGGACCCGCACGACCCGAACATCCACCCGCTGCTCATCGAAGGTCAGGCTCAAATCGGTGCGGCGATGGCCGCGGCGCTCATCGCTGAGGGCAAGGGCGGGGTCGTCTACGACCAGCAATACGATCTCTGGGCTCCGGCTCGGCAATACATGCTCTATCACGGACAGCCGCGCATCCTGACCGAGATCGCCAGTGCCCGATTGGCCAACCCCTTCGTGAACCCGGCCGGCAGCAACGTGCCGCTCGGCCCGCAGGAGGCACGGGTCAACTTTCCGCTGCCTTACGACAAAGGCGTGTGGCGGTTGGGCGACATCGTCGACTACGGCTTCACGGCGGTGTTCGCCGCGCTCGAGCAGGTGGCGAAGAATCGGACCACGTGGATGGAGAACTACTACCGTGTGCACCGCGACTGGGTGAACCGCGACGAGGCGCCGTATGCGTTCGTCGTCAGCGCCGAACAGCGGGACCCGTTCGAGACCTACGAGCTGCTCGAGCTGCTTCACACAGGCGAAGTGGAGATTCATCAGGCGCGGGACCCGTTCACGGCGGGTCGCCAGCGCTACCCGGCCGGGTCCTGGGTCATCCAGCTCGCGCAGCCGGCCGGCGCCTTTGCCAAGACCATGCTCGAGGAGCAGGTCTATCCCGATCTGCGTTACTACCCCGGTGGACCACCAATTCCGCCCTACGACGTCACGGCGCAGACACTCGGAATGCTGATGGGGGTCGACGTCGACCAGATCGACGAGCCGGTCCGGGCGGACCTCGAGCTGCTGGAGGAGATTGCCCCCAGGCGCGCGACGATGCCGCCTCGGCCCGCGTGGGGCTATCTGGTCGGCCCGGGGTCGAATGCCGGGTTTCTCGCGGCCGCCCGGTTGCAACGAGAGGGCGTGCCGCTCTATCGAGCCGGCGACCGATTCGAAAGCGAGGGACGCGCCTACGCGCCGGGCACCTGGCTGGTGCCACCGACAGCCGAGGCCGCCGCGATCCTGGAAGCCCTCTCACGTGAAACCGGACTCCTGGTCCGTGGTGCCAACACGGCCCCAGATGTCTCCGGGTTCCGCCTGCGCACCCCGACTCGGGTCGGACTGTGGCGAGGCGCCAACAACATGCCGGGTGGCTGGATGCGCTGGCTATTCGAGCAATACGAGTTGGGCCATGTCGAAGTGTCGTCGCTCGACTTCGGCGGCGATCTGTCGGACAAGTACGATGTCATCGTCCTGCCAGCCGGCACGACCCGGAGACGGATCGTGCAGGGCCTCGATGAGCGGCGGCACGACGACACCTGGCGCTGGGCGTACGGCGTCGGGGACCAGGGCTGGAACACGCTCGCCGCGTGGGTGCGGGACGGCGGCACGCTCGTGGCGCTTGGCAGCGCGGTAGCCACGGCGCGCGAGCTGCTTGACCTGCCGATCGAACCGGTACTGCCCAACCGAGGCGGGCCGGCGGTGCGGTCACCACTGCGTGGCCAACGCGACGCGGTAAACGAGACCGCCCGGCTACGGGACACATTTCAGAGCCCGGCGCAGCTCCTGGAGACACTGCGTGACCAGGTCGTCGAGCCGACGTCGCTCTTCTACTCTCCCGGCACACTCCTGAAGCAGGAGTTCAACACCACACATCCCGTTGCTTTTGGCATGCCTGAGCGCTGGCCCGTATTCTTCCGATTCGACCAGGCCTACCGCTTGACCCCGAGCTTCGACATTGCCACCGAAACCGTCTCGCGGTATCCGGACGAGGCGGACATGGTCGCCAGCGGCTGGCTCCTGGGTGACGAGCTGCTACGAAACCAGGCCAACGCGGTCGCGTTCACGGTCGACCAGGGAACGGTGGTGACGCTTGGCAGCCAGATGGCGTTTCGCACCCAGACCCGAGGCACATTCAAGCTGCTCTTCAACGCCATCTTCCAGGGACCAGCCGAAACAGTCAGCGCCCCAGAAATCGCTCGACTGGACTAGGCGGGACACTCCAAGGCCGGAGGGCTTCCCCAGGTTTCTTCGGGTTCCACGACGATGCCGCCCGCTTCAGACCCTCACACGACCTATCAACGGCTTCTCGACGAGCGGCGACGCGAGGCGGCGGCGCTCATGCGGCGCGCCGATCAATTGAGCCATGGGCGGCTGGTCACATTTTTCGTCGGCGTTGGCCTCGCTTTGGGCGCGCTGTTCGCAGGACTGTCGAGCTGGTGGCTGGTCGCACCGGTGGCCGGGTTCATCGGGCTGGTGGTGATGCACGACCGGGTGCTGCTGGCCCGTGACCGGCTCACCCGCGCGGTAGCCTGGTACGAGCACGGTCTCGCGCGACTCGAAGATAGGTGGCCCGGCATGGGCGCTCGAGGCGACCAGTTCGCCGACGCAGATCATCTGTATGCCCAGGACCTGGATCTGTTCGGCGAAGGGTCACTCTTCCAGCTGCTGAGCACGGCGCAGACGCGGGCGGGCGAAGGCACTTTGGCCACCTGGCTCCGGACGCTGGCCGACCGCGCCGAAGTCGAGAGCCAGCAAGAGGCGGCGCGCGACCTCCAACCACGAGTGGCATTGCTTGAGCAGCTCGCCACCGCCGGCGCCGACGTGCGCGCCGCCGTGCACCCGACCAGCCTCGTCGAGTGGGCCACGGCACCCCCTGAGCTGCACGGCGTCTGGCCGCGAATCGTGTCACTCCTGCTCGGCCTGCTGACTGGCGCGCTGGTGGTCGGGTGGTTCACGGGCGCGAATGGTGCAACCGTGATGCTGCTGGCACTGGCCTCAAGCGCCATTTTCGCCCGTCGGTTCCAAGTTCGCACCGAACCGATCATGCACGCCGCCGCCGGACCGGCGCGCGAGCTGACAGTCCTCGGCCGCGTCTGCCGTGTCCTCCGGGAGGACAACTACGCATCGACGCGGCTCTCGGCTCTGCGGGCGTCTCTCGAAACAGCAGGCGGCGAAGTGGACCAGGCCGCCGGGCGGCTCAGGCGTCTGGTCGAGCTCTACGACTGGCAGCACAACCTCATCTTCAAACCGTTCGCCGCCCTGCTCTTCTGGGAGCTGCAGTGCGCGTTTGCGGTCGAGGCCTGGCGTCGACGACACGGCGCCGCGGTGTCCGGATGGCTGCAGCACGTCGGCGAGTTCGAGGCGCTGTCGGCGCTGGGCACCTACACCTACGAGCACCCGGCCGATCCGTTTCCGGAGTTGGCCGACACCAACCGCCTGCCGGTCTACGAGGCCGAGGCGCTGGCGCACCCGCTGATTCCGGCTTCAGACGCTGTGGCCAACGACGTCAACCTCGGCAAGGAACCGCAAGTAGTGATCGTGAGCGGTTCGAACATGTCGGGCAAGACTACACTGCTACGCAGTGTCGGCGTCGGCGCGGTGATGGCGCTGATGGGCGCGCCGGTCCGGGCGCGTCGACTGCGGCTGTCGCCTGCGGCGATCGGAGCCACGCTGCGGATCGAAGATTCGCTGCAAGCGGGTCGGTCGCGCTTCTATGCCGAGGTGCTCCGTCTGGGTCTGATCGTCAAGACGGCGCGTACCGGCCCGACGCTGTTCCTGCTAGACGAGCTCTTCCACGGCACAAACTCCCACGACCGCACCGAGGGTGCGCGCGGTCTTCTCCACTCACTCCTCTCCCTCGGAGCGGTGGGGCTGGTCACGACGCACGACCTCGCGCTGGCCGAGATCGCGAACCGCATGGCGCCCGCGGCGCTGAACGTCCATTTCGACGACAGCCTGGTCGAGGGAGAGATGCGATTCGACTATCGGTTGAAGCCGGGACCGGTGACGCGGAGCAACGCGCTGGCGATCATGCGGGCCGTGGGTCTCGACATCGCGCCTGGGGAGAAGTAGCGAGGCTCCGCCTCAGACCACCCAGATGCCGTCGGCTCCCGCCTCGCGCTGGGCTACCATTCTGCAATTCTTCAATGGCCCCGCTACGCTGGGGCTAGCCTCCCTGAGCGGCACGAGAGCAAAGGAAACGCGAACAAGACTTGACTCACCATTCCCGACTCGCACCACTCACGGAATTTAGGTCGGCACTATAATGCGGGTGGGCTCCAGGATAATGCGAGGCATCCACGGCGTGTTCCAGTATCGGCTCCGATCGGCAGCGGCGCTCCTGGCGGTGGTGGGCGCGGTTCTTCGCCCGGCGTCACTCGGGGCGCAGGAGACGCTCAGTGTCGACGAGGTGATCGCCAGGGCATCGGCGTATGTCGAGGCCTATGTCGAAGAGCTTTCGACCGTGGTGATGGAGGAGGACTACGGCCAAACCTACTTCGGAAGCGGCAGTGCCAGCCCGGTCCATACCCAGGTCGTGTCGGAGTTCCTGCTCATGCGGGTGCAGAGCGTCGGTGAATGGGTGGGCTTCCGAGACGTCTTCAAGGCCAACGGCCGGCAGATCCGGGATCGTCAAGACCGGTTGGCCTCGCTCTTTCTCGGGGACACGACCACCGCCCTCGCGCAAGCACGGCGCATCGCGGAGGAGAGCTCCCGCTACAACCTGGGCTCGACCAACCGCACCTTCAACGTGCCGACCTACGCGTTGTTCTTTCTGCACCCCTCGAACACCAGCCGGTCTCGCTTCGAAATGGACGACGAGGGCTGCGCCGGAGTAGACACCGCATGGAACATCCGTTTCGAGGAAGTCGTGTACCCGACGATATCCAGTGGATTTCAGGGCATCGACCTGCCCGCGCACGGCCGCTTCTGTCTCGACCCTGAGTCCGGCCGGGTGTACGAGACGGAGCTCGAGCTGCATCACCCGTCGGTTCGCGATGGGCGACCGGCCACCGATGCGAAGGCGCAAGTGACATTCGATCTCGAGCCCAGATTGAACCTCTGGGTTCCGATCGAGATGCGCGACAGCTACTCGGAGCGGGGAGGCGGACGTCTGATCAGCACCGCTGAGTACCGGAACTACCGGCAATTCAACGTCTCGGTCTCGGAAAACACCGACCCGGAGGCAGGAATCGAAGCGCCCCAGTAGCGCAACTCACCCGCCTATGGCGGCGCTGATCGCCGTATCGAAGATCTCCATCGCCGTGTCAATCTGCGCGCGGCTGATAACCAACGGCGGGCTGAACCGGATGGCGCTCTCGCCGCAGCCGAGCAGCAGCACTCCCCGCTGGAACGCCTGCTCGAGCACGGCGTCACGCAACGCCGGGTCTGGTCGCCGCGTCTCGCGACTGGTGACCAGGTCGACGGCGGTCATCAGACCGAGGCCCCGGACGTCGCCGATCGTGGGCTGTCGCGCCATGACCTCCATCAGCCGCAGGCGGAGATGCTCGCCCATCTCGGCCGCGTGTGTCACCAACCCGCCTTCGAGCAGGTCGAGCGTGGCCAGCGCGGCGGCGCAGCTCACCGGGTTGCCCCCAAAGGTCGAAGCGTGGGCGCCGCGCTCCCAGTGCATCAGCTCGGCCCGCGCCACGATCGCGCCGAGTGGCAGGCCCGAGGCCACCCCCTTCGCCACAGCGACGATATCGGGTTCGACACCCGAGTGCTCGACCGCGAACATCTTCCCCGTCCGCCCCATCCCGCTTTGCACCTCGTCGCAGACGAGCAGGATGCCGTGCTCATCACACACGCGCCGAAGCCCGCGCAGGAAGCTCGGCGGCGGCACCACGTAGCCCCCCTCCCCCTGCACCGCCTCGACGAAGATCGCGGCCACCTCGGTCGGCGACACCATCCGACGCAGCAGGACTTCTTCAAGCTCCGTGAACGAACGTCCGCAACA
>JASLOY010000231.1 GCA_030745255.1 Vicinamibacterales bacterium | reverse complement strand
CCAGTCCCGCACCGACGCGCACCTTTGGGCACGCAGCGACCTATAGATCTCCGGCCCTCCGCGCTTAAGGTCGGGCGGCAGAGACACATCCCACCGGAGGGAATCGCCGCCACCGCCCGGAGCCGAAGTTTCGGAGCCGACTGCCGAGAGTGCGGCGGCGCCGGTCGCGTCGGCTGACGAGCCGGCAGACGCGAGTGGGGACGATACGCAGGTGGCTACGTGAGCCGCGCGCGCGACGTCGTCGAGGTCATTGGGCGAGCGCTGGCAGATCGATCCGACGATGTGTCTGTCATCGAACGTGAGGGCCGCGATGTGACCCATATCGAGCTCTCGAGCACCGGTCACGACCTGGGGCGTATGATCGGGCGTCAAGGGCGCACCGCGTCGTCGATCCGGGCGCTTGCCGAGCTGGTGGCCGAGCCCGAAGGCCGGCGTGTGATGGTCGACTTCGTCGACACCCCATAGGATTGCTAGCAAGTCGCCCCGAGGAAGTCCGGCTACGCAACGCTGACGTGGCTGTTCTCAGATCCCCGCTGCGCGGGGACCAGGACCTCTCGAGGCGACGAGGAGGCCGCTTCAACCGTTGCGATGCCATCGTTAGAAGATGTCTAGTGTGGGGCTGGAGTGGGACACGATGGTATCGGTTGGGCGTATCGCGCGGCCTCACGGTAACCGCGGCCGGGTCATCGTGAATCCGGACACCGATTTCGTCGAGGAGCGTTTTCACGCCGGAAACGCGCTGTACGTGCGGCGTGGCGACCGGGTCGATCGATTGTCGATACGAGACGTCCGGTTTCACCTACATCGACCGATCGTGGCGTTCGACGAAGTGGCGACGATGACGGAGGCGGAGCAGTTGGCATCTGCCGAGCTCCGTGTGCCGGCCGAGACGCTCGAGCGTCTGCCGGCCGGAGTGTTCTATCACCATGAGCTGATCGGGTGCCAGGTGGAGACGATCGAGGGCGCGTCGGTTGGCACTGTGAGCGGAGTCGAAGGTGACGGTGGCGTCTACCGGTTGGTCGTCGAACACGGACCGACGGAGATTCTCGTGCCTTTGGTGGAGGCGATCTGCGTGCGGATCGAGCCGGTAGCAGGGGTGATCGTGATCGACCCGCCGGCAGGACTGCTGGAGCTCAATCCGCCGCCTCGGCGTTCGGAGCGGGCCAGGCGGCGCTCGTGACCTGAGCGGCTGGTCCGTGGAGGAGGGGGGCTGAGGTTCGATATCGTCACGGTCTTCCCTGGCATGCTCGAGGCGGTGCTGAGGGAAGGGGTGCTCGGACGCGCGATTGAGCGCGACGTCTTGCAGGTTGGCCTGCACGACCTCCGCGCATACAGCGCGGACTCGCATCGCACTGTCGATGACGTCCCGTATGGGGGCGGTCCCGGGATGGTGTTGAAAGCGGAGCCGTTTTTCAGAGCGGTTGCATCGATCCGCCAGCGCCACGGGGAGTCGGATGCCGTGGTGTTGCTATCCCCACAGGGTCGTGTGTTTCGTCACGAGGAGGCGGCGCGGCTGAGCCGAATGCGCCATGTGACGCTGCTCTGTGGCCGCTATGAAGGTGTCGACGAACGGGTTCGGGAGCAGGTGGTCACCGACGAGCTGTCCATCGGAGATTACGTGCTGAGTGGTGGGGAGTTGCCGGCTGCGGTCGTGGTCGATGCCGTGGCCCGGCTTGTACCGGGAGTCGTCGGGGACGCGCAATCGGTAGACGAAGACTCGTTCGTGCGGGGAATGCTAGATCATCCGCACTACACCCGGCCGGCGGAAGTTGAGGCACTCGGTGTGCCGCACGTGTTGTTGTCCGGGCATCACGCCGAGATACGGCACTGGCGAAAGCGTGAGGCGCTCAAGCGCACAGTGGAACGTCGGCCGGACCTGTTGAAGCACGCAGCCCTCGACGATGAGGAGCGTGCGATTCTGCGGGAGTTGATGGACGAACTAGAGGGCCAGTGACGTGGGAGCGGTGACATGAATGCGATTGAAACGATAGAAGAACATCAGCTACAGGAGCGGCCGGATCTTCGGCCGGGACTGACCGTGCGCGTCCACGTCAAGATTCGCGAAGGCGAGAAGGAACGGATTCAGGTCTTCGAGGGCGTGGTCATCGCGATTCGGCGTGGTGGGTCGCGGGGCACCTTCACGGTGCGAAAGGTCTCGTTCGGACAGGGCGTCGAGCGGATCTTTCCGTTGCACTCGCCTTCGATTGCCAAGATCGAAATCGGGCGCGCGGCACGAGTTCGGCGAGCCAAGCTCTATTTCCTTCGGAAGCTGCGTGGGCGCGCGGCGCGTCTTCGCGAGAAGCGTCGGCCTAGCGCAAAGTAGCACGTGCAGTGCCGGTCTCGGTGCGAGGCGAGACTGTGGCCATGTCTCCAAAAGGGTCTCGGTGATGGGGCGCACAGGGTCACGCGGACGGGCGAGGCCCGCGGCGAGGCGAAACATCGAAAACCGGTTGCGTCGGCTCGGTTTTTCCAGGATTGCTGGGGTTGACGAGGTGGGGCGCGGGTGTCTGGCTGGGCCGGTGGTAGCCGCGGCAGTGGTGCTGGGCCCGGCGGATGGAGTTACCGGGCTGCGCGACTCGAAGCTGTTGAGTGTCGGCGCACGTGCTCGGCTTTACGACGAGATCGTCGCCTCATGCGTGGCCTGGTCGATTGGCTCGCGTGAACCGGGAGACATCGACCGTCTCAATATCCACCAGGCTTCTCTGGCGGCGATGCGGGACGCGGTGAGCGGGTTGAACCCGTTGCCCGATTTCGTCCTGGTCGATGCGTTTCAGATTCCGGGCGTGTCCATTCCCCAGCGTGGCGTCGTCGGTGGCGACCGGCGCTGTGCCGGGATCGCGGCGGCGTCGATCATCGCGAAGGTGACACGCGACCGTCAGATGAACCGTCTTCACGAGGCCGATTCCCGCTACGGGTTCGATCGGCACAAGGGATATGCGACAGCGGACCATCTGGCGGCCATGGCCAAACATGGCTATTCCGACGCACACCGTCGCTCATTCCGACCCAAATCCTTGTTTGATACCATCAACTGACGGGAGGTTGAGATTCGTCGTCTGGGTCGTGTTCTGCTGATCGTGTATTTCCTCGAGGCCGGCCTGGTGTTGTTGGTGGCGCCATGGACGATGTTTTGGGAGCGAAATCTGTTCGTCGAGTCATCGCTTCTCCTAGGCGGGGTCATGCGGTACGCGGCTGTGCGAGGCGCCGTATCCGGTGTCGGTGTGGTCAATCTGTGCGCCGGATTGTGGGAGCTTGGCGTCTCGCTGAGACGGATGGTGCGACCGATGCGCCGGAGCGTGCACCGTTCGACCGAGCCCGGGCCAGTGTCGGTCGAGACGCGCGGTGCCGGCATGCGCGGCGAGGACACCAGCCTGTGGCCCAGGGGCGGCTAGACAGGCGTCCCCTGGTGTCGCTGGTCACCGATCGGGGACGGTTGGTCGGTGGCCCCACAGACGATGTCGTCGCGACGCTGTTCGAACAGGTGGCGGCCGCCGTGGACGCTGGCGTGGACCTCATCCAGGTTCGCGAACCCGACCTACCGGATCGAGTGCTTGTAGAGGTCGTAACCCGGTGCGTCGAGCTGGCTCGCGGATCCCGAACTGTCATCCTCGTCAACGACAGGCTTGACATTGCGCTGGCCGCAGGTGCCGGGGGGATGCACCTTAGGTCTCGGTCGGTGCCGGCCCGGCTGGCTCGGCGCCACGCACCGGCCGGGTTTCTGCTGGGGCGGTCTGTGCACGGCGTCGATGAAGCCGTCCGGGTCGCCGACGGAGGCGGTCTTGATTACCTCGTGCTGGGGACGGTGTTTAGGTCGCAGTCGAAGCCGGGCGTGTCGCCGTGCGGGGTCGACGTCCTGGCGGCGGTGACGCGGGCCGTGGCGCTGCCCGTGCTGGCGATCGGTGGCGTAACGGTCGATAAGACGGCAGAGGTATTTCGAGCCGGGGCGGCTGGTGTGGCCGCGATCGGTCTGTTCACCGAGCCTGGGAGGTCTGGCCGGTTCGAGGGAATGCGCCGCATTGTCGGCGAGGTTCATCGGTTTCATTCGGAGAATCATGCCCAACGACGCTGATGTGCAGGCGGGACCTCCCACCGACGTGGGAGCACGGCTCCGTGCCGCGCGAACCGGAAAGCAGATCTCGCTGCGTGAGATTGCCGCCTCGACAAGGATCTCCGTCACCGCGCTCGAAGCGCTCGAGGAGAATGATGTCGCGCAGCTGCCGGGGGGCATCTTTACACGCGCGTTCGTCCGGTCCTACGCCGCCGAGGTGGGCTTGGACCCAGAAGAGACGATGCGCGACTTCATGGCGCAAGTTCCGACGGAAGGAAGCCCAGAGCATACGACGCAGGACGTGCAGTCGCCTGAGCACGAACTGTTTAAGAGTCAGCAGCGGATGGCCGGCACGGTGCTCAAGTTGGCGTTGGGCGGCGTGCCCGTCGCCGTGCTATTGGTCTTCTTCAGCACACGGAACGCTCCACCCGCGTCGACCGCCCCGGCGGACGACTCACCCGCTGCGGTCGAGCAGGTGGCGACGCCACCGCCCCGCGTGGAGCCGGCTGCTGCTATGAGCAGTCGGACGCCGGCCGAACCGGTTCATGAAGGCCCCCTGACGATCGTATTGCGTCCACGCGGGGAGTGCTGGGTGTCGCTGACGGTCGACGGCGAAGAGATGTTCACGGGGGTCATGCGTTCGGGAGACCGCGAGTCCTTTGAGGCGGACGATGAGATCGTCCTGAACGTCGGTGACGCCGGTGCGTTCGCGTTCGCGATCAACCAACAGGACGGGCGATCACTTGGCGCGTCTGGCGAGGTCGTGACCGCGCGTATCACTCACCAAAACTACCGCAGCTACGTGGCGCCGTGACGCAGTCTGTGCGCCGGGGTGTCGGTTCTGGCCCGGTGTCGCCGCCGGACGAGGCGGCCACACCCGCGCCGGAGCCGGCCGATGAGCCGAAACCGGTGAGGCAAAACGAATCCCGGCCACAGGCGCTGGCGATGCTGTCGGTCGTCGATCGAATCAAGATGGCCCACGGCGGGACGCGCGAACAGCGGGCCGTGCTTGTGCGGGATCCGAACAAGGTGGTCGCTGTCGCCGTGCTGGCGAGCCCCAAGTTGAACGTGACAGAGGTAGAGGCCTACGCCAGGATGGGCAGTGTGCAGGAGGAGGTGCTGCGGACCATTGGCAGCAGTCGCCACTGGACAAAGCACTACGCGATCGCGGCGGCCTTGGTAGGCAACCCGAAGACACCACTGGCGATCGCCATGCCGCTCGTAACACGGCTCAATGAACGGGATCTGAAGCTGGTTGCGCGTGACCGAAATGCGCGTGACGGGGTCCGTGCGGCGGCCCGCAAGTTCGTAATGACGGGGCAGGCGCGGAGACGCTAGCAAGCTGCGGAAAGGACTCAGCCTGCTGGCTTCGGGCTTCAGGCGATCCCCCGGTGGGCGCCGTAAAGCTTTGGGCGCCAACGGCATCGCTTGTGCGAGCGACGCGCTATGGTTTCTTCACCTTCGGTGTGGGCCGGCGTGAGGAGCTCCGCTTCTTGCCGGCTCGTCGGCGGGCCAGAATCCACTCCGACCGCAGCTGCGACAAGCCGTCCATGTAGACCGCGACACGCGCGCGCTCGGCCTCGCCGTCCAGACGCTTCAGCAGCTCGATGGCACGGCGGACGTCCCGCTCCACGGTGGCTGGCGTCGTTTCGTGGTACAGCCTCCTGATCTCCGCGCGTAGGTTCGCCGGGCTCTTCACAGCGAAACGCTCCGGCCGTTCCTGTTTCGCCGCAGCGACGCCTGAAACGTCTCGAGTGGTTGCGTATTCAGCACGTCGTTCGGTTCGGCCCAGGCGCGTCGGGCGATCGTGACGCCCCATCGCAGCAGGTCGAAGCCGGCCGGTGCGTGCGCGTCAGTCGAGATCATCAGCTTGACGCCGCTCGTCAACGCCAGACGTGCATGGCTATCCGACAGGTCCAGTCGGTTCAGTTGTGAATTGACCTCCATCGCTACCCCCGTCCGCGCCGCGGCATGGCATAGCCGCTCGATGTCGATCTGGTACGGGTCCCGGCGCAGTAGCAAACGTCCCGTTGGATGTCCGATCACGTCGACCACTGGACACTCGATGGCGCGCAGAATCCGGTCGGTCATCTGGGCCTCGTCCTGTCCAAAGCCGGAGTGCACGGAGGC
>JASLOY010000230.1 GCA_030745255.1 Vicinamibacterales bacterium | reverse complement strand
GAGCCTGCGCGGCGGCGATATTCGGCCTCCCAATGGAACAGAGGGCCAGGAGGACGAAGGCGAGGACGATGCTGTCGCTCACAGACGGTCGTGCCGTGACGTGTGCCGACATGGAGACTCCTTGACCGTAGAACGGCGGTGGGTGATGCGAGGACAAACGCGCGCAACCGAAACGTGTCAGATCCTACTATGACGACGGCGGTGCGGTCAGCGCGCGTGCGAACGGACCCTCGTCCGATGCGGCGCTTTGGGCACTCGGCTATACTCCCGAGCGCGTCCCAACGTTCGAGGATGTGGCGCAGAGCGGGTATGAGGTGACTTGGGGGAGGCCCGGCTGGGAGAGGAGAACCGATGGGCGCACAACTTGCGAGGATGGCCATTGCGGCGACCCTGGTGTTCGGGTCCGGTGCGGCGCCAACAGTGCACGGGCAGCAGAGCGACGAGGACCCCACGGTTCGAGCGCTCGTCAGCCGGCTCCGGTTGGAGCAGTACAAGGCCACAATCAAGGGGCTGACCCAGTTTGGCGACCGGCGGCAGGGCACCAAGCGAAACCGAGATGCGGTCGACTGGATTGAAGCCCAGCTCCAGGCCGTGGGGTGCACGACTACCGAACGGATTGCGTACACCTTCACGCCTAGGGCCCGTCCGCCGGCCGGTGGCGGGGGGCGCGTGGGAACACGTCCACCGCTAAATCCGAGCGAGCCCACGCCGACCGGAGGGCGTATTGGTCGGAATGGGAACGGGCCGGGAGGTAGCTCCATTTTCGGCTATCGACGACGCACGGGGGTCGAACGAGATCCGATGGCTCAGCCAGACGAGGCATTGCGCGCACTCAACAGCGAGGAGCCGACGCCCGGCGAACGAACCGAGGTCTATTGCACCAAGGTCGGTACGACCAATCCCGATGAGATGTACATTATCGGGGCGCACATGGACGGCCATGGCTTCGGTGAGGCCGCCAACGACGACGGATCGGGTTCGGCGATCGTCATGGAGCTGGCGCGCATTTTCAGCGCGGAGGATGTGCAGACAGGCCGGTCGATTCGATTCGCCTTGTGGAACAACGAGGAGACCGGGCTCAATGGTAGTCGGGCGTATGTGGAGCAGCGCCGGGAGCGGCAGGGGCTCGAGGACCCGCCAGGGTCAGGGCGCTATCCCGAACCGCGCTGGCTCGGCATGATCCAACACGACATGATGCTCTTCGATCATGGGGCGCCTGGCCCGGATGGTGTCGTCAGCCGGGACCAGCGGGCCGAGGCGGATGTGAACATCGAGTTCCAGTCGAATTCGGATCTGGCCGAGGAGTCGCGCGATCTGGCGTTCTTCTTCAAAGCCGCGAGCGATGCGTATGCGACCGATTATCCCGCCATGGTCGGTCCGCACATGACCAACACCGATTCGACGCCGTTCATGAACGCCGTGCCGTCAATCAGCCTCAGGGAGAACGAACGGGGCATGCACGTCGGTGCCGGCTGGGATCCGCATTGGCACCAGCCGACCGACCTCTACAGCACCTTTACCGACGACGATTTCCGTCTTGGCTTGAACGCGGCGCAGACGACGCTGGCCGCGATCGCACAGCTCGTCGATGCCGAGATCGATAGCCGCTAGGTTCGGCTCATGCCCGGAACGCGGGCATCGAGAGCGTCCGCCGGGCATACAGGCCTTCGGCAGCGACAAGGATCAGCGCGGTCCAGACGAGTCCGTACCCGACGAGCTGAGCCCGGCCGAACGGCTCGTCATAGAGCAGCACACCAAGCAGGAATTGGATCGTCGGAGCGACATACTGCAGGAGGCCCATGTGCGCCAGCGGAATCCGCTGGACCGAGGCGGCGAAGAGCACGAGGGGGCCCACGGTCAGAACGCCTGAGCCGGCCAGCAGCAGCCACGTAGCGGGGCTGGGCAACATATCGGAGTCTCCGCTTGTGGGTGACCAGACGAGCCATGCCACGGCCGGCAGCAGCAGCAACCCTGTCTCGGCGGTCAGCCCCTGCACGACACCCAGCGGCGCCTGCTTTTTCACCAGGCCGTAGACCCCGAACGAACCGGCCAGCACGAGTGCGATCCAGGGGAGCGTGCCCATCGCGGTCGTCAGCGAGATCAGTCCGATAGCCGCCAGGGCGACCGCGAGCCACTGTCCCAGACGTAGCCGCTCACCGAGGACCACGACGCCGAGCCCGACGGTCACCAGCGGTGTGATGAAGTAGCCCAGACTCGCCTCGACGATGAAGCCGGCGGTGACCGCCCACACATACGTGAGCCAGTTGACGCAGATCAGCAGCGCGGCAAGGACGTAGACGCGGACAACGCGTCGTGTGGCGTGGGCCCACTTGAAACGATAATGTCGGCGACCGAACAGCAGGGCGCCAAGAATGGCAAGCGACCAGAGCACTCGGTGGGCGATGAGCGAGGGCGGCGGGAACTGGTCAAGCTGCTTCCAGTAGACCGGGCTCAGGCCCCAGACCACGTATGCCGCGATGCCGTACCAGACGCCTTTGGTCACTCCGTGCCGTTTGTCGTCGTTCGCGCGACAGGCATGGTTCGGACCGCAACACGATCAGCGGTCGGACCAGCCTGAGTCAGTTCGTTCCCGACGCGACACAGACCGCCCTGTGGGTCAGCCGTCTGGCCGACGCGTCACGGACGGCAGTTGACCACTCCGGGGCATAGAGCGGGGAATTGGTCACCCAGAGCCGGTTCGAGTCTCCGAGCGGCCTGTCGGCACTCCACAATGTGAGCCCCCAGGGATAGCGCGTCGGGTCGAGCCGCTGGAGCACCGAGTCCAGCTCGTCTCGAGTGGGAAGTCGCCAGTTCGAGATGCCCGCGAGACTGAGTCGGTCGCAGTAGCTGTTCGCGTCGGTCCAGAGCAGCCCTTCGGTGCCCTGGACCGGCGAGCTGGCGGCGGTCCAGCGCGTGCCAATCTGCCGGTCGAGAAATGTTCCATCGCCCTGTTCCGGAAACGGGTCCCGCGCGGCAGCCTCGGCGTCACGACGTATGCGGTCTGCTTCGATGCGGGCCGCGGCTTCGAGGAGGGCGTTATTCCGGTCGCTCGGCGTGTCGAGCAGGCTCGGTGGCTCACCGGCGCCGGCCTCGGCGGGAGCTGATGCCGGCGAACTCACTGTCGTTGGTGTCGCCGGTTCAGTTTGCCCGGCCGACGGCGGGGACGCCGGCGTCGTTAGGGTCGGTTCGGTGGCTACCGGCTCTCTGGCAGTCGATTCGGTTCCCGCCGGATCGGACGCGGGTGTCGAGTCTTCGGTCGCCGCGGGTGCCGCGGTGTCGACGTCGGTGACTTCCGGTACAGCCTGGTTCTCAGCCTGGACCATCTCGGAATCCGGGGTGCCTCCCTGCATGAAGTAGAGCAATAGTGCGAGCACGACAAGGGCAGCAGTTCCGATGGCGACCCGTCGTTGTAGGCCGGAGGGCGAGGCGGTCACGACCGTGGCGGCACTGGACGCGGTGTCGTCGAGTGGCGGCGTGGGGGGTGTGGCGCCCGCGTGTGTCACCTTGCTGGGCACCGTCACCTCGTCGAGTCCGCCAGGGCGGTCCAAGGCCACGGTCGGCAACGGTGGGGGAACGCCGGCCGCCACCGTTTCGGCTGCGCCGGCTCCATCCGAATCCGGCTCCAGTGTCATGGTCGACATCGCTTCGACCATGGCACCCGCGCTGGCGAATCGTTCAGACGGCTCCTTGTGCATCGCCCTGAGAATCAACCGCTGCAGCGACTCCGGAATGTTTGGGTTGACCTTGCGCGGTATCGGCAGCGGGTCGCGAATGTGCTTGACGACGACAGCGAGTGGCGTCTCCGCCTGAAACGGCACCTGTCCGGTCGCCATTTCGTAGAGCACGACACCAAGCGAATAGACATCACTCCGACCGTCGATCGGGTTCCCCATGCCCTGCTCGGGCGACATGTATTTTGGTGTGCCGATGAGGCCTCCGGTCGCCGTCAGCGTGTCGGCGCCTTCCAGTATCTTTGCGATGCCGAAATCGGCCAGCAGACAGTTCCCACGGTCGTCGATCAGGATGTTGCTTGGCTTGACGTCGCGGTGGACCAGCCCCTGCGCGTGGGCGCAGTCGAGCGCGTCGCCCACCTGGGTGATCACACGTTTGATCTGGTCGAATGGCAGCGGCTGCCCCGTCAAGGCGTCAGCCAGCGTTCCGGTCTTGATGAACGGCATCACGATGTAGGTGAAGCCGTCCGACTCGCCGAAATCGTGCACCGGCAGGATGTGCGGGTGCTGCAGTCGGGCCAGTACCTTCGCTTCTTGTCGGAAACGTCCGAGAAACTCCGGGTCCTGGGCCAGGTGACTCGGCAGGATCTTCAGCGCGACGTGTCGGTCGACCGCCGGCTGATACGCCTTGTAGACGGAGGCCATCCCGCCGGCGCCAAGAGGTTCGACGACCCGATAGACGCCAAAGGATCTTCCTGACAGATCTTCCATGGCACGTATCCTGGGCGGACGGCTCGACCTATCGAGCCGCCACCGTGCGCGGCAGGCTGGCACCGCCTGGTTGTGCAACCTCCGTGCCGGACAGACGCTGACCGTGGCGTGCTCTTTGCACAATCAGTGCTGGCGTTTGCCAGCGCCTGCCGTCATCATAGTCTTCGGAGGGTGAGAATGACCACACAACCACGGATGCTCCGCGTCGCGACATTCCTGACTATCGCCGTCCTCTGCACACTTGTTCCGGCCCAGGCCAGGGCCCAGCAGGTGCGCATCGCGGTGATGAACTTCGACAATAACAGCACCTGGTCATCTTGGGGGGACAACCTCGGCAAAGCGGCGGCCGACGAGCTTGTCACCCAGCTCTTCAAGACAGGGTCATTCTCTGTTATCGAGCGCGCGCAGCTCGACGCCTTGCTCGCCGAGCAGGATTTGGGGGCGAGCGGAGCCGTTGACGCCTCCACCGCCGCGAGAATCGGTCAACTCCTCGGGGCGCAGCTCATCCTGACCGGTTCGATTACGCAGTTTTCCATCGAGCGCACGTCCGGCGGATTCCGCAGCTTCGGGGCCTCGGTGTCCAGGGCGGAGAGCGTGCTCGATGTGCGCCTGGTCAACACGACGACCGGGGAGATCATGCTGGCCGAAAGCGGGGAAGGTCGGAAGACGTTTGGTGGCGGCTTCTTCAAGAGCGCCGGGGTCGAGCGCGACTTCGACCAGGGCGTCGCCCAGGAAGCGCTACGTCCAGCCATCGAGGAGGTGACCGAGAAGATCGCCAATCAGGCCGACCGGTTTGCCTCGCTGAAGCCGGTTGCGCCGCCCGCGCAGATCGTCGGCGCGCGCGACGGCTCCATCTACATCAATCAAGGAGAGAACTTCGGGGTGCAGGTCGGCCAGCGTTTCGAGGTGGAACGCGTGATAGATGAGATCAAGGACGCCAACGGTGCGGTCCTGGACCGCATCACCGACACGGTCGGGGTGCTCGAGGTGACCCGCGTGCTGTCGCAGTCGGCCATTTGCACCGTCGTCGAGGGTGAGGCGGCTGAGGGCGACACAATTACCGGTCTGTGAGACCGATTCCAAAGACGGATTTGTCGTGTGGATGACAGAAGTGAAGTCAGTCGAGGCCCGGTCGTTGAACGCGAGACCGTGATCTGCGTCACGGATCTCCGATTCGTAATCCCTGACTCGAGATGCGGTCTCGCTTCCTCGGATCGACCGAGCCAGCGGCCGGCGAGCGTCGAGACACCGGTTAAGGCGGAGCTTCGCTAGTACACGCCGAGATCGTCGATCCAGATCGTCCCCTCGGTGCCCGGTGGCACCGCGCCGATGTCGACGAGGAAGACGATTGCCTCGATGTCGTCCAGGTCGAGGGCGCCGTCGGACATCGGAGCGACGCTGCGGAGCCGGTCGAACGGCACGAGCACCTTCTGCCAGGCAGCGCCGGTCTTGATGGAGGCGAACCACGTCTCGGTGCCCTCGGGCCCCCCGGGGTTCCGGTCGCGCACCTGTACCCAGAACCGGTAGGTGTCGTCGCTTCTCATCGAAAAGACTAGCCCGTCGTGGCCTGTCAGATCTCGCGGCTGGAAGCTGCCGAGGGAGGCGAACGGCGACGGGTGCTCGGGGCTGGGGATGCCGAGCCGGAAGGCGATCCGAAAGGCGCTGTCGTCGTCATTCAGGAAATTTTCGGCGTCAACGTCCATATCCGCGACGTCGCCGACCGCTTGGCCGCCGAGGGCTACCTAGCTATCGCG
>JASLOY010000022.1 GCA_030745255.1 Vicinamibacterales bacterium | reverse complement strand
AGATGAGCTACAAGGAACAGAAGGCCGATGGCAGCCTCGGTGGCGAAGTCAAGCAGGGGTACGACTTTGCGGCGAACATAAAGCTGTAGCTGCCGCGAGCTCAGCTGCGGCTGAGGCGGCCGGACGACGTGCGAGTGCCGCCGTTCCGGTATCCACCGGGACGGCGGCGGCAAGATCGTGGCGGTCTACGGTCACAAAGAAGTCTTTTCTATGCGCGGGTCGAAACAATGAGTGGTCCACGACAGCACCCCGACTTGAGGAAACCGCGAAGCCCCGTCCGAGGAGGGCCCAGTTCAGCAGTCCGCTCGGGCCCGTGCATCGATGACGCGAACCGTCAGCCCTTCCACATCCGCCACGCTGTCGGTCGTCTGCCAGGACAGCTCCAGCCGCGATTCTGTGTACATCCGCTGTCCCAGCGGTTCGTTCTCGGCAATGCGCACGACGTTCGAGGTCGTGTTCGCGGCGAAGGCCCGTTCGGTCAGGTCGAACCCGCCGATGCCCAGTTGTCGATCGACGTGAACGGCGCGCCACCCGGGATAGATGGTCACGATGTTGGGATGACTCAGTGCCGAGGCCGCCCGGGCCTCCTGCTTCGCGAAGCATCAGCGCGGCAGGCTGTGCCTCACCAAGTTTACGGCGTAGAGCCGGTCTGGTCCGCGGCGTAACCCTCGGGGCGACGTCCGCTCAGCGAGGCAGGTCGGAAGCGGACTCCGCCGGGGGCCCAGGTCCATCGTGGCGTTGTCGAGCACGGGAGCGCCCGAGCACACTGACCCGCCGTGATCGGGGAGGCTCTAGAATTTGCTGTCGTCTTCAGGGCAATGGGCCTCCGGAAGCCCTTGAATCATGTCTGCCGAGCCAGCCCGATACCGCCGTTGGCGTCGATGCGCGCTTCCTCCGCTTGCGGTAGACTGTGCCGAGGCCCAGGTAATGAATCTCACGCTTGAAGTCGTGGAGGTCATTGATCCGCTCGAGGAGCCTGTACAAACAGGGGGAGAGCGCAGGGTCTTCGAGGCCCACGGCGGCACGATCGGTCGCCGTGCCGACAATTCGTGGGTCCTGCCGGCTGCCTCCGTGTCCAGCCACCATGCGCGGATCACATGTCAGAACGGCGTCTTCTCCATTGAAGACACGAGCTTGAACGGCGTGTTCATCAACTCCGCGGAGGACCCTCTGGGTTCCGGCCGGTCGCACGTCCTCGCATCGGGCGATCACATCACAATCGGTCCGTACAAGATTCGTGTGTCGATTGCATCGCTCGCGGTTCCCGACGACGATCCGTTCGCGCCCTTGGGTAATCGGCCGCCGCCACTCCCGTCCGACCGTCCGGCGGATCTGATCCTGGCCCAGGGCGCGCGCCCGGGAGAAGAAGCAGACCCGCTCAAAGCACTGAACCTGGATTTGGCTCCGCGGCCGGACCGGGGGGGACCCAGTGTGGACGACCTGAAGCGTGCTTCGCCCTTGGACGACCACTACACACCACCGGCCCCGCAAGGTTCGGCGGAGCCAGCCGTACCATCTGCCGAGGGCGGGTGGATTCCGGACAGCTACGACCCGCTGGCGCCAGATGATTCATCGCGCGGACCCGTCTTGGGTCCCCCGGTGTCGGAGCCGGCAACGCCGGTCAAGTCCCACGCACCGCTGCCAGAGGGTGCGCCCGAGCCGGCGCCTTCCCGGAAATCGTGGGCCGCACCCCAGAAGGGCAGCGCACCGTCACCGCCCGGGCCGAGGGCTGCGACCCCGAAGGGCGGTGTTTCCGACGATTCAGGCTTGGCGGCCGTGTTGGCGGGTGCCGGCCTCGGGGATGTCGAGGTCACGCCGGAGCTCGCACGCGACTTCGGTCGGATATTGCGCGTGGTCGTGTCGGGGGTCATGGATGTGCTGCGCGCGCGCCAGCACGTCAAGGACGAGTTCAAGATGGAGCAGACGCGGTTGGGGTCCCTAGCCAACAACCCGTTGAAGTTCTCTGTCGACGCGGACGATGCGCTGCACAACTTGCTGGTCAGGCGCAGTGCGGCCTACCTGGCGCCCGTCGAGGCGTTCGAAGATGCCTTCGACGGGTTGCGCGATCATCAAATGGCCGTGCTGGAGGGCATGCAGGCGGCGTTCCAGTCGATGCTCGCGGATTTCCATCCGGATCGCTTGGAGGAAGAGTTCGACCGTCAGCTCAAGACGACGGCGCTACTGCGGGAGCTGAACAAGTTCCGCTACTGGAGTCTGTACCGCGACAGGCTACAGGCGATGACTGAAGATCCCGAGAGAAGCTTCCGCACGCTGTTCGGTGAGCGATTCGCCCAAGCGTTCGACGAGCAGCTCGAACGGCTCAAGCAGCAGCGGCGCCAACGGAACGCGGCGGACCCGAGCGAACGCTGACCTGGTGGGCCCCAGGCCCGCTGAATGGTACGACACACATGTCGCTTTATAACAAGGTCGTCTGGTCGGAAGGCCTGTTCCTCCAGCCGCACCACTTGCAGCAGCAAGATCGTTACGTCGAGCGATACGTCGAGACGCGCTGCGAGTCGCTGATCCCGCACAGTTGGGGCTTCGCCGAGGTCGAGCTGGAGCACGATTTTCTGAGCATTGGCAAGCTCGGGGTGAGGCACGCGGCGGGCGTGTTCCCAGACGGCACGCCGTTTCGGATCCCCAAGGACGAGCCTGCGCCAACACCGCTCGAGATCGACCCGGACGTCCGCGACCAGCTCGTGTACCTCGCAGTGCCGTTGCGTCGCTCCGAGGCGCTCGACGTGGATCGTGACCCCGGAACCGATGGCCTGGCGCGGCTCGGTGTGCGTGAAGTGGAGGTGCGGAACGCCACCTCCAACACCGGGGACGCCGCACTGCTCGAGGTCGGGGCGTTGCGCACACGGTTCCTGCTGGCCAGCGAGGCGACCGAGGCCTATGCGTGCGTGCCGGTGGCGCATGTGGTCGAGTGTCGGCCGGATAAGCAGATCGTGCTCGATGAGGGATTTATTCCGACCGTGCTGCACGTGCACGCGGCGAGTCGGCTCGCCGCGTTCACCACTGAGCTGCTGGGTCTCTTGCGTCATCGGGGCGAGGCGCTTGGGGGACGAGTGGCGGCGACAGGCCGGGGGGCCTCGGCCGAGATCGCCGACTTCCTCATGCTGCAGGCGATCAATCGCTATGAGCCCTTGCTCGCCCACTATGCCGAGTCCGCGGTCGTGCATCCCGAGGAGCTATTTCGCGTCTGCGTGTCGGCGGCGGGCGAGCTGGCGACGTTCACGGCGACCTCGAAACGGCCTCCGAAACTGGCCGGGTATCGCCACCATGGGCTACGCGAGTCGTTCGAGCCAGTCATCGCGGCCCTCCGTTCGTCGTTGAGCGCGGTGATAGAGCAGGCCGCGGTGCCCATTCCGCTCGAAATGAAGAAGTTCGGCATCAGGGTCGCGAACGTTCCCGATCCGACGCTCTACGGGAGCGCGGTGTTCATCCTCGCGGCGCGTGCCGACCTGCCGGCCGACGAGCTGCGGCGGCGGTTTCCCGCCCAGCTCAAGATCGGCCCTGTCGAGAAGATTCGCCATCTCGTCAACCTGCAGCTGCCGGGCATATCGCTCAACGCCGTGCCCGTGGCCCCTCGCCAAATTCCTTTTCATGCAGGATTCGTGTATTTTGAGCTCGATCAGTCGGGCGAGCTGTGGAGTGAGCTCAAGAGCTCGGGTGGGCTGGCCATGCACCTCGCCGGAGAGTTCCCGGGACTGGGGCTGGAGTTCTGGGCGATCCGTAGCTGAAGGGGACTCGAGCGCCATGGCAGACCACGACGACCCGTTCGCGCCAGCGGATGCCACTGTTTTCATACGGCCTCGTCCGGGCCACGGCAGGTCGGGCTCCACCCACGAACCGCCGCCGAGACCGGACCGACCATCGCCGGCCCACTCCCAGTCGATCCCAGACGCAGCGCGCCAGTTGCTCGGTGCCGGTCTGAATCCGCTCGTGCAAATTGCGAGTCCCCTGTTGCTATTGGCCGGTCGGCAGCGGGGCACCGTGGCGGCTCCAGACGTCGAGGGCCTCAAGCGAGGCGCCCTCGAAGAAATTCGCCGGTTCGAGAAACGTGCACAGGCGTCGGGCATTGGGAACGATGTCGTGGTCGCCGCACGCTACGCGCTCTGCGCTGGTCTCGATGAAGCGGTGCTCTCCACCCCGTGGGGCGCCCAAAGCGCGTGGGCTCACCAGACACTGTTGGTGGTGTTGCATGGCGAGGCGAGCGGCGGTGAGAAGTTCTTCCAGGTACTGAAGGGCCTCTCCGACAATCCGGCCCGTCACCTCGACTTGTTGGAGCTCTACTACCTGTGTCTGGCGTTCGGCTTCGCCGGCAAGTACGAGACGCTCGACCGTGGTCGGGCCCAGCTCGCGGACATCCAGCGTGACCTCTACGGCAAGATCCGCGCGCATCGCGGAGCTCCGGAGACAGAGCTGTCGCTGCGCTGGCGGGGCGAGGAAGATCGGCGAAATCCGATCATCCGCTACATCCCGTGGTGGGTCGTGGGAGCATTCGTCCTCGCGGTGCTGGTGGTCACCTACTCGTTCTTCGCGATCCTCCTTGGCAACAGGGCGAATCCGGTGCATGTGGAGCTCGCCGGCGTCGGGCTGGAAGATTTCACTCCACGGCCCCGTCCACCTGAAGTCACGGCGGCGGTGACGCTGAAGGAGCTGCTGGCGCCCGAGGAGGCACGGGGGCTGGTGAGCGTCGAAGAGGAGGGCGCGATCACACGGATCACCCTGCTGGCACCGGATCTATTCGCGTCAGCCAGCGCAAACGTGGCCCCCGCGCACGTTGATACGCTGAACCGAATCGCTGACGCGCTCAATCAGGTCCCGGGCAATGTGCTGGTCGAGGGTCATACGGACGACGAGCCATACGAGGACAACTTCGGGCTGTCGCGTCGGCGCGCCATCGGTGTGGCGAGCATCATTCAGGACACCATCGACTATACCGGCAGGGTGACACCAGTGGGCAAGGGGGCGTTGGAACCGCGCTATGTCCCTCCATCGACGCGGGAGAACCGGGCGCGCAATCGGCGCGTGGAAATCGTCCACTCGCTGTCCAGATAGCCAACAAACATCGAGTAGACCATGCTGTCCTCTCCCAAGATCCGTGTGGTCCTGACCCTTCTGGGCGTCCTGATGCTCGATCTGTTCATCTGGTTCGCGGGACCGCTCTTCGGGTTCGGCGACAGTCGTCCGCTTCGCCCGGTGAGCAGCCGACTGATCATGATGGCCCTGGTCGTCGTGTGCTGGATCGCCTGGGTGCTGATCAAGCGGCGACGCGCGAACCGTGCCAGTGACCAACTCATGGCCGCGGTGGTCGAGCAGCCGGAGGCCGCGGGGCCGAGTCCCGAGGCGGTACAGCTACGGGAACGGTTCGAGGACGCCATCGCGACGCTCAAGAAGCAACGCCGCTCGGGGCACAGCCTCTACGATCTTCCGTGGTACGTCATCATCGGCGCGCCCGGCTCGGGCAAGACGACGGCGCTCCTCAATTCGGGGCTGAAGTTCCCCGTCAAGCAGCGAACCGGCGTCGTCGCCCTTCGTGGGGTCGGCGGAACGCGGGACTGCGACTGGTGGTTCACCGACGAAGCCGTGTTTCTCGACACCGCGGGCCGCTACACGACACAGGACTCGGATGCGGCGGCCGACAGCGCCGGTTGGGACGAGTTCATGGCGCTGCTGCGGAAGTATCGCAAGCGCCGGCCGCTGAACGGCGTCCTCCTGACGATCAGCGCCCAGGACCTGATGCTGCAGAGCAGCGCGGAGCTGGAGGCTCACGTGGGGGCGCTGCGCCGCCGGTTGGACGAGCTCAACCAGAAGCTGCACATCCAGCTGCCGGTCTATCTGCTGGTGACCAAGTGCGACCTGGTCGTCGGTTTCACCGAGTACTTCGACGATCTCGCCCAGGACGGTCGGTCCCAGGTGTGGGGCGTGACGTTCCCCTACGAGCGGACTGCCGAAGGCGAGGCCGCGGGGTCGTTTCCGGCGGAGTTCGATGCCTTGGTCGCCCGGCTGGACGGAAGGGTGTTCGCGCGGCTGGACGAAGAGCACGAGGCGCGGCGTCGCGCGGTGGTGTTCGCGTTTCCCCAGCAGATGGCCGCGCTGCGCGACGTGCTGACGGGGTTCGTGAGCGAGGTGTTCGGCTCGACACGGTTCGACAAGCAGATTCTGCTGCGCGGCGTCTACCTGACGAGCGGCACGCAGGAGGGCACGCCGATCGATCGCCTGCTGGGGTCTATCGGTCGTCAGTTCGAGGTGGGGCCCGAGGCGGTGCTTTCGAGGGAAGGGCAAGGGAAGGCCTTCTTCATCGAGCGGTTGCTCAAGCAGGTCATGTTCGCCGAATCAGGGCTTGCCGGGGTGAATCGACGCTTTGAAGTGCAGAAGGCCGCGTGGCAGTTCGGGGCCTATGCAGCCATGCTGCTCGTCGCCGTGCTCGGCGTCTTCGCGTTCACGGTGAGCTTCGTGTCCAACCGGAATTACGTGACCGAGGTCGGCAGAGAGGCGGCGGCGTTGCAGGATGTCCCGTCAGCCCCGGCGACGGCGTCGCTTGGAGAGGTGTTGCCGCGACTGGATGCCGTTCGCGACGTGGACGACTCCGCCAACCGCTACCGTGACGCACGGCCGTGGGGCATGCGCTGGTGGCTGTTTCAAGGAGACTCGGTCGGCACCGCGGCACGGGATGCCTATGTCCGGCAGCTCAACGGGACGCTGCTCCCTCGGCTGGCGGCCCGCATCGAGCAGGGTCTGACGGGGATTCTCGAACCGGTTGACTTGTACTATTTTTTCAAGGCGTATCTGATGCTGGGGCAACCCGAGTATCTGGCCCCGGAAGAGTTCGCAGCTTCCGCCAGCTTCGCGTGGCAAACGGGAGATCTGGCGACCGACAACAATCTCACGAGACACCTCGACAGCTTGCTGGAAGAAGAGGAGTCGCTTCGGCCGTTCGCCCTGGATGACGACCTCGTCGAGGGGACGCGCAGCATCCTCCGGCGGGTCTCGCCCGCCAACCTCATGTACGCCGAGCTCAAGCTGAACCTCGCCGGCGATGCCCCGGGCGCCGTCCAGTTGGACAGAGCGGCCGGTCTCAGTCTCGAAGAGCTGCTCAGGCGAAGGAGCGGGAAGCCTTGGTCGGAGCCGGTTCCCAGCCTCTACACGGCGCCGGTGTTCCTGGAGATCACGGGCGATACCGACGTGCTGGCGGAGCGGTTCTTCGCAGACCAATGGGTGTGGGGCGACGACGGTCTCCCGGAGATGAACTCGAGCAGCCTTGGACGCGATCTGGTCGCCATCTACGAGGCGGACTACATCGCGTTCTGGGACGGGGTCGTGACCGACATCGATGTGGTGCGGCCGCGAACCCAGCGGGGGGTCGAAGAGCTCCTCACGGCTCTCGGTGCGCCGACATCGCCGCTTCGAGGGTTGCTCGAGACTGTCGACGAGCACACCTTCCTGGTCGGGCCGGAGGAGGAGGGGGCTCGGTCGGCGTTGACAGAGGGTATCGGGCGTAGTGTCACGCGTCGGCTTGGCAGGGCCGGGCGTGCCGTCGCCGGAGCGCTTGGCGGAACGAGCGGGGCGAGTGGGCCCGACGTGCCGCCCGGCACGGCAGTGACCGAGCATTTCGCGCCGATTCACGAGCTCGTGACCGGAGAGGATGGCAACGCACCGATTGACGCCTTCCTCGATCAGCTCATAGCGATCCAGCAACAGCTGAATGGGCTTGGGGAAGGCATAGGGAAGATATCTCCCAGCGACCCCAGGGCCGAGCCGGTGATCGGTCAGATTCGGGAGGACACGAGTGCGTTGAGTCTTGATGCCACAGGACTGCCGCCCGCGGTACGCGACATAATCACACAACTTGCTCGATTGGCCGCGGGGAGCGTCCCTGGCCCTGCCGGCGGACTGAGAACCCGCTACAGACAGGAGGTCGTGCCCGCGTGCCAGCGCATTGTTGGCCGGTATCCGTTCGTTGCGGCGAGCCGCGACGACGTGTCGCTGGCGGAGTTCGGGCGGCTGTTCGGAGTTGGTGGTACTTACGATAATTTCTTCAATCAAAATGTCGAGCGTCTCGTAGATCGCTCGCGCACACCCTGGCGCTGGCGGCCCGGTGCAGGGGGAGGTGCACGCGATATGTTGGATCAGTTCGCGGCCGCGGAACGCATCCGTGAGGCGTTTTTCTCATCCGGCGGGAGCGTGCCAGCGTTCGGTTTCACGATGGAAGCCCTCGAGCTCACGGGGCCGGATGAGCATTTCGTGCTCGAGATCGGTGGCGAGGCGTTGGACTACCTGCGCGGATCTCGGCGTCCAATTCTGAGCCTGACGTGGCCCGGGCAGAGCACTGGCATAACCGTGACGTTCGACAGCTCGTTTCAGGAGTACGTCGGTCCCTGGGCCTGGTTCCGGATGGTCGATGACTCGATGTATCAAGAAGAGACGCAGGCGCGTTACGTGCTCAGCTTCCAGCAGGGTGGGGCCCGGGCCCGCGTCAGGGTCGAGACCGACAGCACCGCGAATCCATTCGCCGGCGCCACGCTGTTGCGGCAGTTCCGCTGCGGGTCCTGAACGGCCGTCATGTCCGCTCCATATAGCGTCGGTCTGTACGGCAAACTACCGAGCCACGGAGACTTCCTGCGCCGACGCGTGTCGGACGGCTTTGTGGCCGTCTGGGATGCCTGGCTGCAGGAATCGTTGACGGCCAGCCGCGAAGCCCTGACCGACCGCTGGCTCGATGTGTATCTTACGAGCCCGGCCTGGCGGTTCGCGTGCGCGCCGCGCGCGTGCGGAGCGGCACCGGTCGTTGGCGTAATGGTGCCCAGCGTCGACCGGGTGGGGCGCTATTTTCCGCTGACGATCGTGGCCGAGCTCGAGATGCCGGAGATCACGCTCCTGGTCTCCTCGGTGACAGAGGCCGAGTCGTTCTTCGACAATGCCGAGCAACTGCTTGTCGAGACGCTCGCGGCGGAACAGGTCGAGTTCGGCCGCTTCGATGAGCAAGTGGCTGCGCTCACCGAGGGTCTCCGGGCCCTCAGGCGTCCCCCCCGGGTGGTCCTCGATGCTGCTGCCGGGGGGATCCCGGCTTCCGGCACGCCGGCTGGCCTGCAGATGCTCGTTGGGTCGACGTCGAACCTCGGGGCCGTGCTCCAGCAGCTCTTGTCGCGGCAGCTCTCTGCCGTATACGACCCACTCGTGCTGTGGTGGACCGACGGATCCTCGATCGTCGAGCCCAGTTGTCTGGTCATGCGCGGCTTGCCACCCCCGGAGGGGTTTGCCGCGCTGCTGGACGGATCGTGGGCGGAGCGCCACTGGCAGTCGATTCCGGCACGCGTCGAGGAAGACAGCGCCGACGACACGCTGGTCGAAGAGACCAGGTCCCTCCATTTCCGGTCGGCCGCCTCGAGCGACGTCGGCCGGGTGCGGGAGATCAATCAGGACGCCTTCATCGAGCGACCGGAGGTTGGCGTCTGGGCGGTCGCGGATGGACTTGGCGGGCACCACCATGGCGAGGTCGCGAGCCGCATGGTCTGCGACGCGCTCGCGGACCTCGTGCCTGACTCGGACTTCGAAGACGTCTTGGAGGGCGCGAGCCGGCGCCTGTGCGAGGTGAACGACTACCTCCGTGAAAGTCCGAGCGCTCCGGTTGATAGTGGCAGCACCGTCGTGGCGTTGTTCGCGCGCGGCAGGCGCTGCGCCGTGCTGTGGGCGGGCGATAGCCGCATGTATCGGCTGCGGGACGGCCAGTTGGAACAGCTGACTCACGACCACAGCCTGGCAGCCCTGGACCCGGTGGGTCACGGAGAATCGCATCTCGTGACGAGGGCGGTCGGTGGCGAACCCGAGCTGGCGCTGGACCTTCGTCGCGACCAGGTGGCCGGCGGCGACCGTTTCCTGCTGTGCTCCGATGGGCTCACGGGCGTCCTGCCCGAAGCTGAGATCCGGGTCCGGATGGGCGACCCGAATGTCCGGGGCGCCGTTGACGGCCTGATCAGCGCGACGTTGGAGGGCGGAGCTCCGGACAACGTGACGGCCCTGATTGTCGAGGCGTATCACTGATCGGTGATGACGGCCGAGGGGAAAACGCCGTCCCGGGATGGAGTTGGACTTTTCGTCGGAAGTCGATAGAATTCGGTTCTCTACATGGGCGACGAAGACATGAGTGAGCCACCGCAGGGCGGAGTGCTGCTCCAGCCGATCTCGGCGGATCAGCCGTGCGGCGAGGACCTCGAGGACACGCCGCTGCTCGCCTCATTCGATACGTTTCGGGTGTTCGGCGAATCCGTGCCGTTCGACCCGGCACCTGAGTGGCGCAAGATTCGCGACACGGCGCTCGAGGCACTGGGTCAGAGCAAGGATCTTCGGCTGCTGACCTATTTTGGCAGTGCGGTGTTGAGGACTGAGGGCCTGCCGGCGTTCTTCGAGACCTTGACGGCGGCCTCCCAGTGGCTGGACAGCTACTGGAACGAGGTCTATCCGCGCGTCGAGGAGGACGCGGTTCTCCGGCTCAACTCGTTGAACTGCTTCGCCGATCAGATGGCGGTTGTGGATGGGCTTCGCCGCGCGCCGCTCGTCAGCAGTCGCCAACACGGCAGCTTCAGTCTCCGGGACTGTGAAATCGCTGCGGGACACCTGCCGCCACAGGAGGACGAATCGCCTCCGGATGAAAACCAGATCGACGCGGCGTTTGCCGACAAGCTGACCGATGTCAGGCTGCTGTTGCAGGGCGTGACAGAGGCGTCGGCGGCGCTGCAGCAGATCGAGACCAAGATGCGCGAGGAGGCCGGCACGGAAGCGAGCCCCAGCTTCGATCCGCTCTCTGCGCAGCTTGTCCGGATGGATCGTGTGCTGCGCGCGCAGCTGGCGAAGTTTCCGGATCCGGACGCCGCTGAAGACGAGGCCGCCGAGGGAGAAGACGCGCCTGGAAGGCCGATCGCGGTTGGGGCGATCAAGTCTCGTGAGGACGCCATCCGCGCGCTTGATGCGGTGTCGGAGTACTTCCGGCGAAACGAGCCGTCGAGCCCCATTCCGCTCTTTCTCGAGCGGTCGAAGCGTCTGGTGTCCAAGGATTTTCTCGAAGTGTTGGCCGACGTGGTCCCGGACGCGGTTTCGCAGGCGAAATCCGCTGGCGGCGTGGTCGAGAGCTAGAGTTGAGGATGGATTGACACCCGGAGGTATGCAGTGGCCAAGAGCAGCAGTCAGAAATTCATCGCGCGAAATCGCGCGCCCCGCGTGCAAATCGAGTACGACGTCGAGCTGTACGGCGCAGAGAAGAAGGTCCAGCTGCCGTTCGTCATGGGCGTCTTGGCCGATCTGTCGGGCCAACCTGCCGAGCCGCTGCCAGGCGTGGCGGAGCGCAAGTTCCTCGAGATTGACGTCGACAACTTCGACAGTCGCCTCAAGGCCATGAAGCCGCGTGTGGCCTTCCAGGTGCCGAATACGCTCACCGGCGACGGCAACATCAACATGGAGTTGACGTTCGAGAGTCTGGATGACTTCTCGCCGGCGGCCATCGCCCGCAAGGTGGGCGCCCTGAACGAGCTTCTCGAGACGAGACAACAGCTGTCCAACCTCATCACGTACATGGATGGGAAGAGCGGGGCCGAGGAGCTTGTCAGCCAGCTCCTGCAGGATCCCGCCCTCCTCAAGACGTTGGGCGCCACGAAGAAACCGGAGGAGCCGGAGGACGACAGCAAGTCCTGAGTCCGCTTCGCGGGCCGCCGATTGGAGACCGATCATGGCTAAAGCGCAGAAGGAGCAGGAAGGCCAAGCGGCTCCTGCGACACTCGACGCGAGCGAATTCGAAACGCTCCTGAAAAAAGAGTTCAAACCAAGAACGGACCAAGCAAAAGAAGCCGTGAACTCTGCGGTGCAAGCGCTCGCGGAGCAGGCGCTTGCGCAAACGGAGCTCATCGGCGGCGATGTCATCGAGACCATCGAGGCCATCATTGCCCAGCTCGACCTGAAGATGTCCGAGCAGGTCAACCTCATCCTGCACCACGAGGATTTCCAAAAGCTGGAGGGGGCCTGGCGCGGCTTGCACTATCTCGTCAACAACACGGAAACCGACGAGATGCTCAAGATCCGCGTGATGAACATCAGCAAGAAGGAAGTGGGGAAGACGCTCAAGAACTACAAGGGCACCGCGTGGGACCAGAGCCCGCTCTTCAAGGGGATTTACGAGCAGGAGTACGGCCAATTCGGCGGCGAACCGTTCGGCTGTCTGGTGGGTGATTATCATTTCGACCAGAGTCCCCCGGACGTGGCGCTCCTCACCGAGATGGCCCAGATCGCCGCCGCCTCGCACTGTCCGTTCATCGCCGGCGCCAGCCCGACCGTGATGCAGATGGAGTCGTGGCAGGAGCTCGCCAATCCGCGCGACCTCACGAAGATCTTCACGACCCCTGAATACGCGTCGTGGCGGTCACTGCGCGAGTCAGAGGACGCGCGCTATCTCGGCCTTGCGATGCCCCGATTTCTGGCGCGTCTTCCCTACGGGGCCAAGTCAGACCCCGTCGAGGAGTTCGACTTCGAGGAGGATACCGGCGCCTCGGATCATTCCAGGTACACGTGGGCGAATTCAGCGTACGCGATGGCGACGAACATCAACCGTTCGTTCAAGGAGTTCGGCTGGTGTTCCAGAATCCGTGGCGTCGAGTCCGGCGGTGCGGTGCAAGGCCTTCCGGTGCACTCGTTTCCAACTGACGACGGGGGCACCGACATGAAATGCCCCACCGAGATCGCGATCAGCGATCGCCGCGAGGCGGAGCTCGCCAAGAACGGATTCATGCCGTTGCTGCATCGGAAGAACTCGGATTTCGCGGCGTTCATCGGCGCGCAGTCGATGCAGAAGCCGGAGGAGTACGACGATCCGGATGCCTCGGCGAACGCCAACTTGGCGGCGCGGCTACCCTATATGTTCGCCTCGTGCCGGTTCGCCCACTACCTGAAGTGCATCGTGCGCGACAAGATCGGCTCCTTCAAGGAGCGCCCCGACATGCAGCGCTGGCTCAACGACTGGATCATGAACTACGTGGACGGAGATCCCGCCAACTCGAGCGAGCGAACGAAGGCGCAGAAGCCCCTGGCGGCAGCGGAGGTCATCGTGAAGGAAGTCGAAGGCAACCCGGGGTACTACACATCGCAGTTCTTTCTGCGACCGCACTATCAACTGGAAGGATTGACCGTGTCGCTCTCACTTGTCTCGAAGCTGCCATCGCTGAAGGACTGAGCGCGATTCGGATGGCATGTACGCTCGGACGTCGCACTGCAACGGCAACTAGGCGCGTTGACCCACGACCGTGGGCGCAGCGGCCGATCAAGGGAGAAACGCGATGGCACAGGTAGACTGTTTTTTGAAGATCGAAGGGGTCGAGAGCGAGTCCACCGACGACAAGCACAAGGGTGAGATCGAGGTGGAGTCGTGGTCGTGGGGGGAGACGCAGACCGGGACGGCGGGACACGCCGGCGGCCAGGGTGCGGGCAAGGTGGCACCGCAGGACATGATGATCTCAAAGCGGGTGGACAAGGGCTCCCCCACGCTGTTCATCGCCTGCGCCACCGGACATGCCTTCACCAAAGGGACCTTGACGATGCGCAAGGCTGGCGAAGGGCAACAGGAATACCTGATGATCAACCTGGAAGGCATCCTGGTCTCTTCGTACAACGTCAGCGGGAGCGGAGAGGGCGAGATCATCCCGATGGAACAGCTCAGCCTGAACTTTGCCAAGTTCGAGATGAGCTACAAGGAACAGAAGGCCGATGGCAGCCTCGGTGGCGAAGTCAAGCAGGGGTACGACTTTGCGGCGAACGTAAAGCTGTAGCTGCCGTGAGCTCAGCTGCGGCTGACGCGGCGTGAGACTTCCGAGTGCCGCCGTTCGGTGGCCGTTGGAACGGCTCGACAGGATTACGGTGGGTGACCTGTGGCGATTGCCGACATGTTTCTGAAGTTGAAGGGTGTGACTGGCGAAGCCCAGGACGCCGATCACAAGGGCGAAGTCGACGTGGTGTCCTGGTCCTGGGGCATGGAAGCGCCGCGTTCTGTGGTGGGCGGCGCGGCGACCGGCAAGACCACGGTCAGCGAGCTGCATGTGGTGAAGCGAGTGGATCAGAGCTCGCCGACCCTCATGCGGTTCCTACGAAACAACAAGCTCGTCAGTGACGCAACGCTCACCGTTCGCAAGGCGGGCAAGACGCCGCTCGAGTACTTCAAGGTCGAGCTGGAAAATGTTCGGGTGACGTCGCTGAGGACCGAGTCGGAGAATAGCGAGCTCACGGAGCACGTGAAGCTCGGGTTCTCCAAGGTTCGCGTGAGCTATATTCCACAGGATGAGGGCGGCGGCGCTGGCGGCGGCGAGAACGTCTTCGAGACCGACGCGCATGCTGGTGTCTGATGTACTCGTGAACCGTTGAACGAGGTGCTGGGCATGTCTCTCGAAGTCGCCGAACAGGCGGTGCGTGACGGTGATCTCGACGCGGCCTCGAGCCATCTGCAGGACGCAGTCCGCAAGGACCCCGCGAAGTCGGAGCTCCGAGTGTTTCTGTTCCAGTTGCTGTGTGTCAAGGGGGAGTGGGAGCGCGCACTGACCCAATTGAACGTGGCGGCAGATCTGGATGCCGGCACACTTGCGATGGCGCAGATGTATCGCGAGGCGATCCGCTGCGAGGCGCTGCGAGCCGAGGTCTTCTGCGGGAAGACGTCCCCGGTCGTGTTCGGCGAGCCTGAAGAGTGGCTGGCGCTGCTCATCGAGTCGATGTTGGTCACCGGGACGTCCCGCGCTTCAGAGGCGCCGGATCTGCGCGCCCGCGCGTTCGAGTCCGCCCCACCGTCGGCCGGCTCGGTCGACGGCGAGAGTTTCGAGTGGATCGCGGACGCGGATATGCGGCTTGGGCCCGTCTGCGAGGCGGTGATCAACGGACGCTACTACTGGGTGCCGTTCGAGCGGTTCTCCAGGATCGAGCTCGAGGCACCGGTCGACCTGCGCGATGTCGTGTGGCTGCCGGCACACTTCCAGTTCGCGAATGGCGGCGAGACGGTGGGGGTGATCCCGACCCGCTATGCCGGCTCGGAAGCGGCCGACGACACCCAGATCTGCCTGGGACGGAAGACCGTCTGGACCGAAGAGGCGCCGAACGTGTTTTCGGGTCTGGGCCAGCGGGTCCTCACCACCGACACCGGCGACCACCCGTTGATGGACGTGCGGTCGATTCTCTTTGGCGACGCCAGCGAATCGGACGAGCCCGACACGGAGGCCGATGGCTGACCTCACGCCGCAAGAACGGCTACAGCCGGCCCTTCTCGACCGCCTCACGGATGACGAGCCGGAGAAGCGGGAAGAGCCCCGAGCACGCCGCGTCATGTCGAAGAGTCGCTTGCGGAACGCGGTCTTGCGCGATCTCGGCTGGTTGTTCAACGCCACGCGGCTCGAAGCTGGAGCGGACCAGCTGGACGGGGCGCCGTACGTGCGGCGCTCCGTGGTCAATTTTGGGTTGCCGGTGCTGTCGGGCAGGGCCGCGACCTCACTCGACGTGGCCGATCTCGAGAAGGCCATCCGTCAAGCCATCCTGGACTACGAGCCGCGCCTCCTTCCCGGCACGCTGCGGGTGAAGGCGCTGCAGCAAGCCAACGAGCTCGACCATCACAACGTGATAGGGATCGAGATTGAAGGTCAGCTCTGGGCACAGCCCGTGCCACTCGAGCTGCTGGTTCGGACCGAGATCGACCTGGAATCCGGCAGAGTGGAGATCGCCGATCTCCTGCCATCCTCAGCGGCGTAATGGACCCCCGTCTGATTCAGTACTACGACCTCGAGCTGCGCCATCTGAGCGAGATGGGCGAGGAGTTCGCGCGGAACTCGCCGAAGGTCGCGGCGCGGCTGGGCATGAAGGGATTGGAGGTTGCCGACCCCTATGTCGAGCGATTGCGCGAAGGAGTGGCCTTTCTCGCGGCTCGTGTCCAGCTCAAGCTCGACGCCGAGTTCCCGCGGTTCACGCAGGCCTTGCTCGAGATCGTCCATCCCCACTATCTGGCCCCCACGCCCGCAATGCTGGTGGCGCAGCTGACGCCTGATCCGACAGAGCCCAACCTGGCAGCCGGCTCGAAGATCGTCCCGCGGGGCAGTATCCTGCAAAGTCTCACGACCGGAGACGTCGAGACGGCGTGCCAGTTTCGGACGGCGCAGGATGTCACGCTGTGGCCAATCGAGATCGTCTCGGCCAGCTACTTCTCCTTCGCGCCGGATCTTCCGCTCAACAGCGTGCCGGTCGCGCGGCGAATCGAGGGGGGCGTGCGGCTGCGGCTCAAGCCGACCGGGGGGATGAAGTTCGATCAGATCGCCCTCGACCGGCTGCGCCTCTACGCAACGGGCCACGATGATGTCGCAAGCAAGCTCTATGAGCTCTGTTTGTCCAGCCCGCTCGGGGTATTGGCGCTGCCGGC
>JASLOY010000229.1 GCA_030745255.1 Vicinamibacterales bacterium | reverse complement strand
GACACCGCCTCCCACCAAGGCCGGCTCGAGCACGAACACGGCCCGGCTCCGCCGCGCTTCCTCCTCGATCACCGAGCGCGAGGTGGGACTGCCTCGCTCCTCGTCTGTCGTCCAGAGCATCACCACTCGGTCGGCAGGCGGCGCCGCCGCCGTCAGGGCGCGCGCCGCCAGCAGCCCAAGGGCGATGCCGCCCTTCATGTCGAGCACCCCGGGCCCGAAAAGACAGCCCTCCCGATCCGAACTCGGCCCGAAGGTGGTCACCCACCTCCGGCTGCCTCAGACGCGTCACGACGCCGCCGAGCGCCGCCATTCGGTGCGTCAGCTCCTCACCGCATCGGTCCACGGCCGCCTTGTCGGTCGTCGGAGTTTCGAGTCGGGCCAGCGCCATGGCGGTCTCCAGCACCCACTCGCGCTCAGCCTCGCAGTACCGGAGCAGGTCACGCGCGGTTGTCGACGCGATGGAGTCGTGAGTCACTGTGTCCATTCTCGTACAAGTGCTGACGCGTGATGCACGGCGCCGGTCGCCCTCCGGCTTGCGCAGGGCCGGCACGGCCCGCATAATGACGGCATGGAACTTTGTCGCCTGGTGACCGTGTGCCTGCTCGCCGCATTGGCGACGCCGGCGGCAACATCAGCGGTTAGTGCCTCGGCGGCCGCCGAGCCGCAGCGGCGGCAGCCGGTCCCGCGTCCATTTCCCCGGCCTGGTGACCCCTCTCAAGACGCGGTCGAGGCGCGGGACCAGCGTCCGACGAGGCCGGCGCCGATTTCGACCGCCGCGACGCAGGAGGTTCCTACCGAGGCGACCCTCGGGCTGCCGATCTACCCGAACGCCAGATTCATCACCTCGTATGACGCCGGCCGCGGCCAACGATATTATCTCTTCGGAACCAACTCCAGCTTCCAGGAGATGGTGGCTTACTACGCTGTTGTCCTCGATGAACGCGGCGACCGCGTCTTCGATGCCCCCGCCACCCACATATTCGAGGTGGGACGCTTCCGCGAGGAGGAGATGGCTTTCCCGCCAAGTGTCACGATCAAGGACTACACATGGAACGGGTCTGATGGCTATCTGAACCCCTCGGGCGGCGAGCCCGACAGATTCAAGACGGTCATCCAGCTGGTGCCCCAGCCGCCCGGTCAGCCACAGCGGTAGCGTCGTCGGGAGACGACAGACTCCTTGGTGGCCCCGGTCATCCATACGGTCGCATTCGATCGCCGACGCATCCCACCCCGCCGCGTTGAGCTTCGGGTCAGCGAGGTCGAATACTGCCGGTATGCTCCCTCCTCGCGCCTTGCGGTCCGGGCGCGACCCCACTCAGCGGGCCCTCGGTGCGTGACCGTACTCATGACCGGGACCACCTAGCCGTTATTTCTCAGGGGTGCTGCTGACGTAGATCTCCCGCTCCTGGCGGAACTCCGCCGACTTCTCCCGCATCCCGATCGCCAGGGCCTCGGCCTCACCGACGCCCTTGTCGGCCGCGTAGTCGCGAACCTGCTGTGTCAGCTCCATGCTGCAGAATTTCGGACCGCACATCGAGCAGAAATGGGCGACCTTCGCGCCCTCAGCCGGCATGGTCTCGTCGTGGTAGGCGCGGGCGGTCTGCGGATCGAGCGCCAGATTGAACTGATCCTCCCACCGGAACTCGAAGCGCGCCTTGGACAACGCGTCATCCCAGGCCTGAGCCCGCGGGTGCCCTTTGGCGAGGTCGGCCGCGTGGGCCGCGATCTTGTATGCGATGACCCCAGCCTTCACGTCGTCGCGATTGGGCAGCCCGAGATGCTCTTTGGGCGTCACGTAACAGAGCATCGCGGTGCCGTACCAGCCGATCACCGCGGCACCGATGGCCGAGGTGATGTGGTCGTACCCGGGCGCGACATCCGTGGTCAGCGGCCCAAGGGTGTAGAACGGCGCCTCGTCGCACCAGTCGAGCTGGTGCTCCATGTTTTCCTTGATGAGATGGAGCGGGACATGCCCGGGCCCCTCGTTCATCACCTGAACGTCATGCTTCCAGGCAATCCGGTTCAGCTCGCCCTGGGTCCGAAGCTCGGCGAATTGCGCCTCGTCGTTGGCGTCGGCGATCGACCCTGGACGCAATCCGTCGCCAAGCGAGAACGAGACGTCGTACGCCTTCATGATCTCGCAGATCTCGTCGAAGTGGGTATAGGTGAAATTCTCCTGATGGTGCTCCAAGCACCACTTCGCCATGATCGATCCGCCCCGCGAGACGATCCCGGTCATCCGCCGCGCCGTCATCGGGATGTAGCGCAACAACACCCCGGCATGCACGGTGAAGTAATCCACGCCCTGCTCGGCCTGCTCGATCAGTGTGTCGCGATAGAGCTCCCAGGTCAGTGCCTCTGGACGACCATCGACCTTCTCGAGCGCCTGATAAATTGGGACGGTGCCGATCGGCACCGGCGCGTTGCGGATGATCCATTCGCGGGTCTCGTGGATGTTTGGCCCGGTCGACAGATCCATCACCGTGTCGGCACCCCAGAGCGTGGCCCATCGCAGCTTCTCAACCTCATCCTCGATCGACGACGACACCGCGGAATTCCCGATATTGGCGTTGATCTTGACCAAGAAGTTGCGGCCGATCGCCATCGGCTCGAGCTCTGGGTGATTGATGTTCGCCGGTATGATGGCGCGGCCACGAGCCACCTCGTCGCGCACGAACTCGGGTGCGAACCCCTCGCGCACCGCCACGAACTCCATCTCTTCGGTCACCGTGCCCTGCCGCGCGTGGTAGAGCTGGGTAACCCTGGACGTGCCTCTCCGAGCCGGGCGCCGCGCACCCGGCATCGCCAGATCGGACCCGCTGGCGCTCTGGCCACGACGAGCGTGCGGCTCGTCTTTCTCAACGATTCCGGCGCGGCCGGTGATCCATGGATCTCGCAGCGGCGGCAGACCCTCCCGCACGTCACACCCGTGCGGTCCGCTCGTGTCATAGACGCGAAGTGGTGGCTCGCCACCCGACAAGGCGATCTCGCGCATCGCCACCCGCACGCGGTCGCCTTCGACAAGCACCTTGCGGGAGTTCACGAACGCCTCGCCGAACCCGGTGGCGCGTGACGAGGACGAGGACGAACTTTCAGCCATGCTTCGCACTATAGCACGCAGGGATGGTGCGGATATCGCCAGAATTCTGGGACGCGCCTATAGTAGAATTCTGTGCAGTCGGACCTCCGTATGGCGCCAGTTCGAACCCCATCCACAACCGCGCTCGAAAGGCTTTCATGGCCCCGATCACCGACAGCCCGGTGAACAGCCGTCTCACCACAGTAGCCGACCTCGACCCGGCGATCGCCCGGGTATTGCGGGACGAAACGACACGGCAGAACTCCGGCTTGGAGCTGATCGCGTCGGAGAACTTCGTCAGCGTCGCCGTGCTCGAGGCGGCCGGTTCGGTGCTGACGAACAAGTATGCCGAAGGCTACCCGGGACGCCGCTACTATGGTGGCTGCGAAGTCGTCGACGTCGCCGAATCGCTGGCGATCGAACGAGCCAAGACGCTCTTTGGAGCCGACCATGCCAACGTGCAGCCGCACTCGGGCGCGCAGGCGAACATGGCCGCCTACTTCGCGCTAATTGCCCCGGGCGATACCGTGCTCGGAATGAACCTCGCCCACGGTGGGCACCTGACGCACGGGCACCCCTTGAACTTCTCCGGACAGCTCTACTCGATAGTCCCCTATGGCGTGCGCCAGGACGATGAGCGGATCGACTACGACGAACTGGAACGGCTGGCGCGCGAGCGCGCACCGAAGCTGATCATGGTCGGCGCAAGCGCATATCCCCGGGTCATCGACTTCGCCCGCATCCGGGCGGTCGCCGACGAGGTAGGCGCATTCATGGTGACCGATATGGCGCACATCGCCGGCCTGGTTGCTGCCGGGGTCCACCCGAGCCCGATTCCACACTCCGACATCGTGACGACCACGACTCACAAGACACTGCGCGGTCCGCGGGGCGGCATGGTGCTTTGCCACGACGCGCACGCCAAGGCCGTAAACAAGGCGTTGTTCCCCGGCGTGCAAGGCGGCCCCTTGATGCACGTGATTGCCGCCAAGGCGGTCTGCTTCAAGGAGGCGGCGACACCGGCGTTCGCCGACTATCAGCGGCAGACGGTGTCCAATGCGGCGCGACTCGGCGCCGCGCTTGCCGCCGCCGGATTCCGTCTGGTCAGCGGCGGCACCGATAATCATCTGGTGCTTGTCGACGTGTTCTCGCAGGGGATCACCGGCACGGTAGCCGAGACGGCGCTGGGCAAGGCCGGCATCACGGTGAACAAGAACGCGATCCCCTTCGACGAGAACCCACCGATGGTGGCCAGCGGTATCCGGATCGGCACACCTGCGATTACGACCCGCGGAATGACGGAGCCGGAGATGGAGTTGATCGCTGACTTCATCGCTCGTGTGCTGAAGTCGCCAGAGGACGACGGCGTGGCCGCGACGGTTCGCACCGAGGTCGAGACGCTGTGCCAGAAGTTCCCGCTGTATCCGGAACCGACGAGCTAGGTCCTGGGGCCCTCCCCGAGCGGGTCGGCGCGGCGTTCGCCGACGATGGCGCGCTGGCCGGCGCGCTGTCATCTTTCGAAACTCGGGGCAGCCAGCAAGCCATGGCGGTGGCCACTGCCGAAGTGTTCGAGAGCGGCGGAGTGCTGCTCGCCGAAGCCGGCACCGGCACCGGCAAGACACTTGCCTACCTCGTACCAGCCATCCTCAGCCGCCACCGGGTGCTCGTCTCGACCGGGACCAAGCAGCTCCAGGATCAGATCTACTACAAGGACCTGCCCGCTCTACGCGAGGCGCTGGAGGTCGACTTCACCGCCACCTACATGAAGGGACGAGGCAACTACCTCTGTCTCCACCGGTTCGAAGCCTACCGGACGACCCAGACCCTGCGCACGTCGGGGGACGAGGGCTATCTGGAGGCGATCGCCGCCTGGGCTCCGCATACCGAGACCGGCGACCGCGCGGAGATCGAGGACCTGCCCGACGACCTTCCCTTCTGGGGTGCTATTTCGGCGACATCGGAGAACTGCATCGGTTCCGACTGTCCCCAGTACCAGGAATGCTTCGTGACCCAGATGCGGCAGCGCGCGGCCGAGGCGGACCTGGTGATCGTGAATCATCACCTGCTGTGCGCCGACGCCGCGGTGCGGCAGTCCGCCTACGGCGAGGTAATTCCCGGCTGTGCCTATGCGGTGATCGACGAGGCCCATCAGCTGGAGGATGTCGCCACCCAGTATTTCGGCATCTCGTTGGGCACCCACCGGCTGGAGCGGCTGGTCGGTGACGGCCGCCGGTACGTCGACCGCGACATGGAGGACGACCCGGAGACCGGCGACCCTCTTCGCACGGCGCTCAACCGGGTCGAACACCGGGCGACGCTGTTCTTCGACGCCGTCGAAGTCCATCTCGCTTCAACCGACCGGACGCGCCTCAACTCGGCAGCCATCGAATCGTTGGCAGAACCCGGACGCCTCCTCGCCAGCACGTTGCGAGCACTCGAAGCCTCGGTGGGGCTCGCTACCGACGCCTCGGAGGACCTCCGATCGCTCGGCCGTCGCGCAGGTGAGCTGAGCAAGCAGATCGACTTCGTGATCGGAGCCGATGACGAGGGCTTCGTCTACTTTCTGGAACGGCGCGGACGCGGTCTATTGCTCCGCGCATCTCCAGTCGACGTCTCGGAGATCATCCGGGAACTACTCCTCGAACGGATGCAGGCGACCATTCTCACGTCGGCCACGCTCGCAGTCGACGGCTCGTTCGACTATCAGCGGGCGCGGCTCGGAATTCACGACGCGGTGGAGCTCCGGTTTGCTTCGGAGTTCGATTACGCGGAGCAGACCGTGCTGTATCTGCCAAAAGGGATGCCCGAACCCAGAGACCCCGACTTCACCAGCACCGCGGCAGCGCACATCCTGGCCGTGCTCGAGGCAACCCATGGCCGCGCGTTCGTCCTGTTCACCAGCCACGCGAACCTGCGCGAGGTGCACAGGCTGATTGCACCGGCGACTCCGTTCCCGCTGCTCGTCCAGGGGACAGCCCCGCGCTCGGTGCTGCTTCGTGATTTTCGCGCCACGGCGAACGCGGTACTGCTCGCCACTTCGAGCTTCTGGCAGGGTGTCGATGTCGCCGGTGACACGCTGAGTTGCGTCATCATCGACAAGCTGCCATTTGCGGCGCCGAGTGACCC
>JASLOY010000228.1 GCA_030745255.1 Vicinamibacterales bacterium | reverse complement strand
CTCCTCGCGCTCCCCATCGGGACCCGGGCTGTCTGCGTCGGTCGCCGAGTAGAATGCTCCGTCCGGTGAGGTCATGTCGCGTTCGATGTAGCGCAGGATGTCGCGTGCCACCTCGGCGAAGTCCTCGCGGCCGGTCACCTGATAGGCCTCGAGATAGGCCGGCACGAGCAGCGCGTTGTCGTAGAGCATCTGCTCGAAGTGCGGAACGAGCCATTCCGGGTCGGTCGAGTACCGGTGAAATCCTCCACCCACCTGGTCGTGCATGCCACCCGCCGCCATCGCCTCCAGTGTGCGGGTTGCCATCGCCAGCGACTCGACGTCGCCGGTCCGACGGTGATGCCGGAGCAGCATGCGAACCGACAAGCCGCTCGGAAACTTCGTCTGCGCCGCGAGACCGCCATACGTTTGATCGAACCCGGCTCGATAGGCGGCGGCGGTCGCATGCAACGCCCGCGCGGTCGGCAACCCGTCGCGGCCGGCGGCCGGCGCCAACAGGTCCCGGATTCGCGCGGCCACCTCGGCCGACACCTCGGCGATCCGGTCCGGCTGCTCGTCATACGCCTGCTTGAGCTGTTGCGCGATCGTCAGAAAACCGACCGTCACGCCTCGGTCGCCGTCACGGGCCGGCAGATAGGTGGCGCCGCTGAACGGCTCGCCGTCTGGCGTCAGCCAGACCGTCATCGGCCAGCCGCCCCGCCCCTGCAGGAACAGCTGCACAGCGCTCATATAGATGGCGTCGAGGTCTGGCCGCACCTCGCGATCGACCTTGATGACGACGTAGTTCTCGTTCAGATACCGCGCGATCTCCTCGTCGTCGAACGACTCCTCCTCCATGACGTGACACCAGTGGCAGGTGGAATAGCCGATCGAGAGCAGGACCGGACGTCCCAGCGCGCGCGCCAGCTCGAACGCCTCGTCACCCCACGGATACCAGTTCAGCGGGTTGTGGGCGTGCTGCCGCAGATACGGGCTGGATTCGAGGAACAGACGGTTGATGTAGCGGGGCGCCCCGTCCCGCAGCAGGTGCCGTGTGCGCGGTGTGTAGTCTGTCGGGCGCGCTACCCAGGCGGTTGCCAGGCTTCTCTGAGCGTCGCCTCGAAGGCGGTCGCACCAGGTGGCGTCTCGAAAGACCAGGCCCCCGGCGCCCCTGGCTGCGACGCGCAGCCCGATAGGAGCCACAGGATCAGGAACGCCGATGCCGAGGATGTCTTCATGGTCCTCCGTCTTCACTCCGGCAAGAGGCTCGTTCAAATTATACGGCGCGCCAACATTTCACCACTCAGTACGTCTCACGCTATGAGATCGATCATGCGCTTGCGCTATGATCGACCGAATCGGCCCACGCCGCACGCATCGCGCACACCAGACACAAATGAAAATCACTCGCCTCGACATCGACGGCCTCCTTCTCATCGAGCTCGATGTCCATGGAGATGAACGGGGGTTCTTCGTCGAGCGGTTCAACCTCCAACGGTTCCGGGCCGAAGGGCTCCCCACCGACTTCGTGCAAGACAACCACTCGCGCTCCCGGCCCGGTGTCGTGCGCGGCCTGCACTACCAACACACCCCGGCGCAGGGCAAGCTGGTGGGCGTCACGCGGGGCCGGATCTTCGACGTGGTGCTGGACATCCGACCCAACTCGCCGACTTACGGCCAGACCTGGTCGACCGAGCTGTCAGACATGAACGGCCGATTGCTGTGGATACCGCCCGGCTTCGCGCATGGCTTTGCCGTGCTCGGCGACACACCGGCCGATCTGTTCTACAAGGTGGATGTGCCGTACAACCCGGACGGCGAAGACGGAATTCTCTGGAACGACCCGGCGCTGGCGATTGCATGGCCCGTCGAGAACCCGATCGTGTCAGCGCGTGACCAGACAATGCGGACGCTGGCTACCCACGAGCGCGTGCGGCGCGCGATGGCCCCAACCGACCCGCCGGACACCCGTTAGGTTGCGTCGACGCCCGTGGGACACGGCTCCCGCCTCACTCGTAGAAGGCAGGCGACTTGCGCAACCGGGCGTTGGCCGCCGAGTCGTGCTCGATCCAGAGCTTGGTACCGGTCTCGATCAGAAAGTCCTCGACTAGATCCATCGACTCAAGGGTCTGCGCTTCGTCGTAGTTGAATGTCGGCACCCGCTTCAGCGTCCGGTTCTCCGGAAAGTGATACAGGTCGCCGCTGAGCACGACCGGACCCGGGTCAGTCAGCTTTACGAACAGCACCTGGTGGCCAGGGGTATGACCCGGCGCCGACTTGATGACCACGCTGCCGTCGCCAAACACGTCGTGGTCCCCGCCGAGGATCACCGTCTCGGCCGATTCCAAGTCGGCATACAGGCTGCGGTCGAAGAACCCCTGTGCGTCGCCAAACGCCGCTTCGCGCTCCGGCCGCTGCACCAACCAGGTCGATCCGGCAAACATGTTGGCGTTTCCCGCATGGTCGTAGTGGAGGTGCGACAGCGCCAGGTAGTCAACGTCGGCTGGCGAAACCCCGATCTCCTCGAGCTGAGCCGCCAGCGTCGCGGTGACGGTGGTCACCGTCCCGTTCTCCTGTGTGTGCGGCGACCCCTCAGCCAGGCTGTCCGAGAGCCCGGCGTCCCAGAGCAATGTGCCCCCCGGGTGCTCGATCAGATAACAGGGCACCGACAGATCGAGCGTCGACACCTCGTCCATAGCGAGCGAGAAGCGGCCCGGGTCAGCGACGCGGAGATTGCCGCAATCGAAGACGTAGAGGCGCAGTGACGCCACGGTCTGTCTGGCAGGCGCCGCCTCGGGTTCCACGAGCTGCTCGTCAGCCGGCTGCCCCCCGCACGACAGAGCGCTAACAGTGAGAAGGTATGTGACGACGGCGGATGTGAATTTCGACATTCTTGAGTGCTCCGTTCTGCCTTCTGACTTCTGGCTTCTAGAGTCCCTTCAGATGTTCCTTCACCATCTCGAGGTGCCGCGGCATGCCGAGGTGCTCGTACATGTTGGCCGCTTCGCGCTGTCCAAGCGACACCCGCGCCGCGACCGTCTTGAGCAAGAGCCCCCAAGCGCCGTTCGAGTTGCGTCCGCCGGCCTCCGGCAGAAACGACGCCCGCTCGTCGAGCAGCGCTCCGATGTCACCGTCGCCAGTATAGGCGTCGAGCAGCGACTCGCCCGACACATACTCCCTGACGATGCCGGTTCGGTCGTCGAGCTCGGTGAGCTCGTGGACCCTGCAGATGTTCGGACTATCGACTTCGGGCGTTCTGGCCGGCGAGCGCCGTCTGTGACCAAGAGGCGAGATTATAGCTCGCCGGCCGGCGCGTAGAATGAGGGCGCGCGACGATTCTCATCTTTGACGACCCATGGATGAACAGCTCACCCGGGTCACGATCTGGCTGGCGCTGGCGCTCTACGCCGCATCGCAGCTCGTACGTCGTCGTACGACCGCGTCGACTGGCATGTCCGGTCTGTCGCTGCTGGCGGCCGGGTGGGCCTCCTTCCTGGTCCACGTCATCTTGGCGTTCGACGTGCACTACGGCTGGAGCCACACGACTGCCTACGCCGAGACGGCGGCCCAGACAGAAGCGCTCGTCGGCCTACGGTGGGGTGGCGGCCTGTATTTCAACTATCTGTTCGGACTCGTTTGGCTGGCCGAGCTGACATGGTGGAACCGCGAGCAGGAGAGCTACCTGCAACGCGCGGCCTGGATCGAGCTGACGGTCCGTGGGTTCTTCCTGTTCATGATCGCCAACGGCGCCGTGGTGTTCGTCGAAAGTCCCCAGCGGTGGCTGGGCGCGGTGATCGTGGGTGTGCTGTTGGTGGCGTGGAGACCCAGACGGCCCTGAAGGGCCTTGCTACCGGACGAGGCGCTCGTAGACGTCGAGCGCGCGGGATGCCATCTCACCGGTGCTGTAGTGCTCCCGGATACCGTCGGCGGCGCGCGCACCCAACTCAGCCAGCTGCGCGCGATCGCGTGCGAGCCGCTCGAGTGTCTCCTCGAGACCCGAGAGATGCTCGGGCTCCACCAGGACCCCTCCGCCCGTGCGTTCGAGCAGCTCAGTGTACGTGCCGCGACGAGGCGCCACGACCGGCACGCCGCATGCCATCGCCTCGAGCAGCGCCATCCCCTTCGGGTCGTCATAGACGGCCGGCACCACGAACAGATCGAGGGCCTGCAGAAAGGCCACCTTGTGATCGAGATCCAGCTCGCCCCGGTAGTGAATCTCGTCGGCCAATCCCCACCCCGAGATCTCCCGCTCGATCGACTCCCAGTATGCGGTGTGCTCCGGCCCCAGATAGCCGGCCACCTCGACACGACACCCTTCGAGCGCGCCGCGCTCGCGCAGATCGCGGTAGGCATCGCACAACAGATGCAACCCCTTCTCAGGAGCGATCCGGCCTAGATACCCGATGGTGAAGCGAGCCGAGGCGGACGCCTGCGCCACCGCGAACCGGTCGACGTTGACACCGAGCGGCACCACATGCACTTTGGCGCCCGGAATCCCGAGATACCGGCTCATGTACCCGGCATAGTAGTCGCTGACCGCAACAAAAGAATCGACATGGGAGAGTTGTGACCGGATCAACTCCTTCGCCCGGGAACGATACGGTTCAAGCAGCCCGTCCATGAACACATTTTCGCCTTGCAGCGTGCAGTTGATGGGACACCCCAGCGCTTCCTTGAGGGGCCCGGCAATCGCAATCAGCATCGAATTCGAGATGTCGAGCACGTCGGGCCGCGGTTGGTCGCGTAGCCAGTGCACGAGCTTGTCGAGCTCCTTCCCTTGGTGACCGTGCGTACCCTCGAGTACCGACACCGCCAGGGCGCCGAGCTGGTCCGGCTGCGTCTGGACGCCCCGACCGGCGACCGCCCGCAGCAGCCACGGCGATTCCCAGAGCCGGTCCAGCAGCCAGGGCGTCTTGCGAAACAGCGAGACGTATTGCTCTAGATACACGCTGATTCCGCCGAAGAACACGCGATGCTGGCTGACATTTTCCTCGTCGGTGCGAGTGGGCGTGTAGAGCGGCAGGAGCGTCACGTCGTGGCCACGCCCGGTCAGCGCGGCCGCCAGTGCGTTGTCGCGGATACAGCTGCCGCAATACATGCCTCCCGCGCCCGCCGTGATGTAGGTGATTCTCACGTATGGCTCGCCTGAATGAAGGGCTGATTATAGCGCCGTCACGTTGTGGGACGCCCGATGTCGAGCGGCAGGGTGCCGCCGCTACGGCGCCCCGATCGCGTAGAGATGACGCCGACCTCGAAGGTAGATCTCATCATCGACGATGGCGGGTGACGCGTCGAATTCATCGTCGAGCGTGTTGGTCGCCAGCACTTCGAGGGCGGGGCCGGCGCGAAGGACGAGGGTCGTCCCTTCGCGGCTCGTCACATACACGCGACCGGCGGCAGCGACCGGCGAGGCATAGACACTGCGGATGCCGGGCAACCGCTCGGGACCGTAGTGCCGCTCTCCCGTGCCGGCGTCGAAAACGCTCAGGATGCCGTTGTTGCTCTTCAGCACGTAGAGGAGCCCGTCATGCAACAAAGGCGACGGGACATACGGGGTGTCCCGGTCCACCGACCAGCGCACCGCATTCGACCCGCTGATGTCATCATGCGCCGATGACAGTTCGATAGCCGCCAGGCGACTGCCACGATATCCGCTGGTCACGAACACCAAGCCGTCGGCAGCCACCGGCGAGGGAATCGCGTTGAGCGTGACCCCCTCGTCCTGCCACAGCTGCCGGCCGGTCGCCACGTCGTAGCTCCGCACCGCGCCGGTGGCGCTCGTCACCACCTGGGCGCCCTCCCCATGCTCGACCACCAGCGGTGTCGTCCAGGAGGTCATCTCGTCGCGCGGCGTGCGCCAGCGCTCACTCCCAGTGCGTTTGTCGAATGCCACGATGAACGAGTCGCCTTCGTGGTCCCAGAGCACGATGAGCAGATCCTTGTAGAGGGCGGGAGACGCCCCCTCGCCAAATCCCAGACGGATGCGCATGTCGCCGAGGTCCGCGTCCCAGAGCGGTTGGCCTTCCAGGTCGTAGCAGTAGAGCCCACGCGACCCGAAGAAGGCGCACACGACCTCCCCATCGGTGACCGCCGACGGAGAGGCCCAGGTGCCGGTCTGGTGGGTGCCTTCGTGTGGCAGCTCCTCCCGAGCCAGACGCTCCCAGACGACGCGCCCGTCGCGTCGGTCGATTGCCAGGATCATGAACTGCTGCACCTGGCTCACCCCGACGCCCCCCATGAATCGTCGTCGCAAGCGGGTGAACAGGCCCTCTCG
>JASLOY010000227.1 GCA_030745255.1 Vicinamibacterales bacterium | reverse complement strand
CCGACGGTGGATGTTGATCGCACACCGTGTCGCGATCGAGGAGGAGCTTGAGCCCGTTCGCGGCGAGAAAGATATTGGACGGCTTGAGGTCCCGATGCACGAGGGACTGGCCGTGACGCGCCTCGAGGGTACCGAGGAGCGCCAGGTCATGTTGCACCGCCTCAGCGAGCGGTAACGGCTCACGCCCGATACGTTCGCTGAGCGCCTCGCCGTCCAGATACTCCATCACCAGGAAGGGCGTTCCATCCTGGGTGCCAATGTCGTGTCGGGTGCGGATGGTGGGCTGGCTCAGCCTGGAGATCGCCTTGGCTTCGCGCTCGAGCCGGTGGCGCAGGTTGGCCTCCGCACCGACATGGTCCGGCAGCACTCTGATGGCCACCGTGCGGTCGAGCCGTGTGTCGAGCGCCTTGCAGACCTCGCCCATGCCCCCGGCGCCGATGGATGCCTGGATTTCGCAGGGGCCGAGCCTGCGCCCTTCGGACAGTACCATCGCTCACGGGTCACGCTTTGCGGGCGCGAAAGTTGACCCCCTTGGTGCCGAATTGCGCCGCCGACGAGGCCTGTGGCGCCCCCTCGTAGACGGCGGCGCGCCAGGTAATCTCAAACTCGATGAAACCGGCAGCCTGGACCACCCCGGCAAGCTCTGCTTCCAGCAGAGCACCGGCGATTCAACCGGTCCACAGGTCTATCTCCTGCTTCGAGGCCTCCGGCACAGGGCTGTCAATCGTGATGTCGCCGATCTGCAGGCGACCGGTCGGCTTGAGCACCCGCGCCATCTCGCCGAGCGCCTTCAGCTTGTCCGGCGTGAGGTTGAGCACGCCGTTGGAAATGACGACGTCGGCCCAGCCGTCCGGCACCGGCAACGCCTCCATGTACCCCTCGCGGAACTCGACATTGGCGGCCCCGCCCTCCTCAGCCGCGCGTTTGGCACGCGCGAGCATCGCGGCCGTCATGTCCACCCCGACGACCTGACCGTCTGGACCAACCATCCGGGCCGCAATCAGACTGTCGATGCCGGCACCGCAGCCGACGTCGACGACCCGCTCACCCGGCTGGAGCACTCCCATGCTGAACGGATTGCCGGTCCCGGCGAACGAGGCGACCGCCGTCTCAGAAATGCCCTCGAGCCATTCGGGCTGATACCCGACAATGCGGCTCAGCGGGCGCCCGGTGTGAAAATGAAATCCGCGGGTCGGCTCGTCGGCGACCGCCGCATACTCGTTGCGAATCGCATCTCGCAAATCATCGACATCGACGTCAATCGTCGCCGGTGTCACCTGCTCTTGTTCTGGCACAAGCGTCTCCTCCGTACCGGCGGACAGCTAGAGCTCTGCGTGCCAGGCTTCCGCAGCGCCGCGCGTGACGCCCTGGAAACGCTGGTCAACTCCTCCACCGGCAGTTTGCCGGCCCCCGGGATGTCTCGTTCAATCACGTACTTGGGCACGGCGTGACACCGTGTGTGTAGAAGCTCGATTGTCTCGTATGGATCGCGAGGAGGGCGACGCGATGCTCGACGCCAATCGAGGAGCCCCCCTCGGTATAGCCTACCCATTCAGCGGGATGCGGGCACAGTATAAGACAAACGGAGAATGCACCGTTCAACGCGCCGGGATGCCTGCAACAGCCTATACCCCCGCCGACTGGAGGGCGTCGCACAGCGCGGCACGGTCGTCGAGGCGCTGAAAGGGCTGGGCGCTCGCCCAGCGTTCGGCGTCGAACCCCGGATCGCAGACGCGCAGGGCATCGACAGCTCGTTGAATCTCGTGGGGATGCCCAAGGCGGGCGGCAATCGCCACACGATAAGCAGCCTCTCGCAGCCTCGGACGCGTGATCTTGCCCAGAGCGGTCCACGCCTCTGCGTGACGCTCGGCATGAAACAGGGCGCGGCCCAGATGGAACCAGAAGGCCTCGTGATGATACGGGTTGAGACGCATCGCCTTGCGAATCCAGGCCTCCGCCTCGCCTGCCCGGCCCTCCAGTACGAGGAGCGTGCCCATGGCGCAGACGATCCGATCGTCGTTCGGATTCAGCAGCACGGCCCGCTCTTGATGTGAGCGCGCTCGTATGAGGTCGTGGCGGATGATGGCGACCTGGGCGAGGATGCGATGACACTCACTCTCGTTGTCATCGAGCTGCCTTCCCCGCTCGGCAGCGCGTTCCGCCCGCTCGAGCAGCGCCTCTGACTCGTCGGGACGAAACTGCATGGCCTGACCGAGGCCGCACCCGAGCCAGGCGTGCGCCAGCGCGTAGTCGCCGTCGCGCTCGATGGCGCGCTCGAACATCTCGATCGCCGTGTCGCAGTCGTCGGGCGTCAGACGGTGGTGATGGTCCTTGCCCCTGAGCACGAAGTCGTAGGCGTCGAGCTGCTCGGTCTGGGTGCGGCGAGCCCTCGCCAACCGGGCGGCCTCCACCTGTCCGGCGAGGGTCGAGACCACCGTCTCGGTGATCTCGTCCTGCAGGGCAAACACGTCTTCCAGATCCCGGTCGAAGCGCTGGGCCCACACGTGCTTGGCACTGGCGGCGCCGAGGAGCTGGACGCCGAGCCTCACCCGGGAACCGGCCCGCCGCACCGTCCCTCGCACGATGAACTGGAACCCGAGCTCCCGCCCGATCTCGTCCGCCCGCCGGTCGCGATCGCGGAAGGCGAACGACGACTCCCTGGCAATCACCAGCAGCCCGCCAAAACGCGAGAGGGCGGTGATGATGTCCTCGGTGATGCCGTCGGTGAAATAGCGGTCCTCATCGTCGGTGAGATTCTCGAACGGCAGGACGGCCACTGACGGCGTTTCGGCATCGGTGGGGCCCTCCGACCGGGGCCCGTCGGGCTCTCTACGCTCGCTCGACGGTGAGGGGTCGGATTCCGCCTGCCGGATTCGCGCGTACGTCGCCTGGGTCTCGACGCCCGGTTCGACACCCAGCTCGCGCGCCAGGGCATCGACGCACGTCTGATACTGACGCAACGCGTCCGAGCGGCGACCGGTCCGGGCAAGCAGCTCCATCAGTCCGCGGTGCGCCTGCTCGCAAGCCGGATCGAACACCAGCCGGCGCCGGAGCACCGCGATCGCCTCGTCGAGCCGGTCGAGCGCCGTCAGCGCATCGGCGAGCCGCTCGAAACCGCCACAGGCCAGGTCACGAAGCCGGGTTCTTGCATCCCGCAACCAGTCGTCGAACGCCTCTTCGCGGACGACGAGTCCCTCGAGGAGATCGTGCCGGTAGAGATCGAGCCCTCGCCGGAGCTCGTCGGGCTCTTCAGTGTCGAGCTGCCGCCAAAACTCGTGTACATCGACCTCGCAGTGCTCCCGGTCGAGCCGCAACGTGTCGTCCTCGCTGACGATGAGCGATTCACAGCCCCGGCGAATCTTCGACAGTGCTTGCCGCAGGTTGTGACGCGCCCGCTCTTCTCCGGCCTCGCTCCAGAGCAGGGTCGCCAGCTCCTCTCGAGCGTGGGCCCGGTCGCTCTCGATCGCCAGATAGGCCACGAGGCCCTGGATCTTCTTGCCGGAGAGCGCGAGCGTCTCCCCATCCGACCATCTGGCCTCAAACGGTCCGAGCAGCGCGAGACGCACGGTTCGAGTCATGGGACCCAGGGATTATAGACGCCGACTGGACGCCTCCACGGCAACGGCGGAGACGGTCGTGCGATGGGCCGGCTGGCATCATGCGCCCGTGCGGCCATGACGGCGGGGCCGGCATTCTCGTGCCACGCGAGTACATCGTCACCGTGGGCCGGCGTCAGGCCTGAGGAAGGACAAGGAGCAGACCATCCTCGCGTGGCCTCGATCTCCGCCGGCTGGCGGCTTGCTCCAAGTCCTGCAGCGGACAAGTCACACCGTAACGCGCCCGAGAAGCCGCTATAGTACGAAGGGAATGGCACCGGCACGCCAGCTGGGCCAGGCCGACGGAGGCTCACGGACATGTACGAAACCATCGAATATGTCATCGACGATCCGATCGCGACCATCACGCTCAATCGACCGGATCGACTCAACGCGCTGACCGGCCAGATGCTGGCCGAGCTGCAACAGGCGGTGGCGGCGGCCGAAGCCGACGAGCGGGCCGTGGCGATTCTGCTGACCGGCGCGGGGCGGGGGTTCTGCGCCGGAGCCGACATGGCCCGGCTGCAGGCGACGAGCGAGGGCAAGACGCGCTCGTCGGTCGAATGGAACAGCACGGACGAGAAGCCCGGCGACTTCGACATGATGGGTGAGGACTACCGCCTCGGGCATGTCTACCTGATGGCGACACGCAAACCGATCGTTGCCGCAATCAACGGTCCCTGCGCCGGTCTGGGCTTCGTGATCGCGATGCTGTGCGACATCCGATTCGCGTCGGACCGCGCGGTATTCACGACCGCGTTCGCCCAGCGCGGCCTGGTGGCCGAGCATGGCATAAGCTGGATCCTGCCCCGGCTGATCGGACCGGCGCACGCGATGGACATCCTCTTGAGCGGGCGGAAATTCGACGGAGCCGAGGCCGAGCGGCTCGGCGTCGTGAACCGCACCATCGAACACGATCGACTGCTCGAACATACCCGGAACTATCTCACCGCACTAGCCACCCGTTCGGCGCCGCGTTCCCTTCAAACGATGAAACATCAGATATACAAACATCTCGATGCGCCGCTCGGGGACGCCATGCGGGAATCGCAGCGTCTTATGGAGGAGTGTCTGAAACGTGACGATTTCAAGGAGGGCGTGGCGTCGTATGTCGAGAAGCGTGCGCCGCGGTTCGAGCGGATCAAGGTATGACGCAGAGGCACAACGGCGGCCGTGACGACCGCATCCTGCTCGAAGGTCCACAAAGTCGCCTCCGCGACTTCTTTCTGGTACTCCGGGCGACCAACGACTTCGTCAGAGGGTTCCGCCGACTCCACTTCGTCGGTCCCTGCGTGACCGTGTTCGGGTCAGCTCGGTTCACCGAAAATCATCCCTACTACACGCTCGGGCGGGACATCGGCGCCGGACTGAGCCGGCTGGGCTTCACCGTCATGACCGGCGGGGGCCCGGGGTTGATGGAGGCGGCCAACCGTGGCGCGAAGGAGGCTGGGGGCCGCTCGGTCGCCTGCAACATCACGCTGCCCAGGGAAGAGGACCCGAACCCCTACCTCGACCACTCCGTCCGGGTGCATCACTTCTTTGTCCGCAAGGTCCTGCTCTTCAAGTACTCCTATGCATTTGTTGCGCTCCCTGGTGGCTTCGGCACCATGGACGAGCTGTTCGAGGCGCTGACCCTGGTGCAGACCGGCAAGATCGATAGCTTCCCGATCGTCCTGATGGGCACCAGCTACTGGCGGCGCCTGCTCCACCTCATCCACCGGATGGAACACGAAGGCACAATCAGCGCCAACGACCGGCGGCTCTGGCTGGCGACCGACGACCTCGACGAGGCGCTTGCGCACATCAAGGCGCACACGGTGGACCGGTTCGGTCTGCTCGCTCGCCGCATGCGGCGGCCGTCGCGGATCCTGGCCGAGCCTCGGATGGCGAAGCGCTAGTGGTCCGTGGTAAGACCCCGCGTCGCACCGAGGACGGCGATGCGCCAGGCCAACAAGGCGCGCCGAGCGAGCATACCGGCCTGAATTCGACCCCGCTGAGCCAGAAGCTCAACGCCGTTGGCCGGGAGGCAGCGCCGTTCGAATGCTGCGGGGCTCTTACCACGGGCTGCTAAGGACTCTGACCGGTCAGGGTCCTCAGTGGCCCCGATCATCGGCCTGATACCGGCGGCGGCTCGAGACCGCCCTCCAGCAGCATCCCCTCGATGAGGACGGCATCCCGCGAGGCGCTGGCCACGGCATCGAGATACTCGTCGGTGCTCTGCAGTAAGGCCCGCTGGGCGATCAGCACCTGCGGATAGGCGGACGCCATCTCCCGGTATCGCGCCAGGAACATCTGATACGCCTGCTCGGCTCTGGGCACGATCTCCTCGCGGTAGACGTCGGCGCGGCTCCTCTCCGAGGCGTACCGCTCGAACACGTCGGCCAGCCGGGAGCGCAGTGCCAGCTCGACTCGGCGATGCTCTTCTTCTGCGCGCGCCAGATCGGCCGCGGCGGCTCGCACCGCTCCCTGATTGCGGTCGAACAACGGAATGGCAATCCCGATATCGGCGAACGCCTCCCAACCAACCGGGCGTGGCCCCGGGTCCAGCAGCTCGCGGTTATAGCGCGGACCGCCCCGCATGACCAGGTCTGGGATCGGTTCCCGACGAGCCCGAGCAAGAGTCGCACGGGCGCCCTCGACGCGAGCGGCGCTCACCTTGATCTCCGGACTCTCCCGAAGCAGCA
>JASLOY010000226.1 GCA_030745255.1 Vicinamibacterales bacterium | reverse complement strand
GTTCTCCATGCCGACCTGCTCGAACATGGCGGCCGTATGGTCGCGAAACCGGTCCGACAGCTCGGTCCGCTTGCCGGCCACCGTCTTGTACATCCGCAGCTCGAACACCCGCGATTCCGACCGCTGCGCCGACACGCCCCATCCAGTGCCCAAGAGCCCGAATGTCACCCCGACAACGGCCAATACCTTCCACTTCAGCATCGTTCCCTCCCACTTCCGCAGTTCTGGCAGCGCGTAGGGGTGCATTGCAAACGGTTCGGCGGCCGGTGTCAAGGACCGGACAAGAAGAACCGAGTAACATGGCGCCCGCATGCCTGCCGCTCCGGTGGTCCGCGTCTCCGGCATTCGCAAGACCTATGGCGGCACCGTCGCAGTCGATGACGTCTCGTTCGAGGTGCAGCCGGGCGAGATCTTCGGGCTGATCGGCCCCAACGGGGCTGGCAAGACCACGACGATGGAATGCGTCGAGGGTCTGCGCCAGCCCGACCGTGGCCGCATCGAAGTCTTCGGGCTCGAGCCGACCACAGACGCCACGGCGCTACAGACACGCATCGGCGTGCAGCTCCAGGAGGCCCAGCTCCAGAAGCGTGTCAAGGTCTGGGAGGCGGTAGACCTCTGGGCCTCGCTCTATCCCACGACCGTCGACGGCGATCGGCTGCTCGACCGGCTCGGCCTCAGCGAGAAGCGCGACGCCTGGTTCATGACCCTCTCGGGGGGCCAGAAGCAACGGCTGTTCATCGCGCTGGCGCTCATCAACGACCCGGAGCTGGTGTTCCTCGACGAGCTGACGACCGGGCTCGACCCGCAGGCCAGACGGGCCATCTGGGACCTGGTGCGCGACATCCGCGAGCGCGGCAAGACGGTCTTTCTGACCACTCATCTGATGGAGGAGGCCGAACGGCTGTGTGACCGCGTGGCGATCATCGAGCATGGCCGCATCATCGACCACGACACCCCGGCCGAACTCGTCGCCAGGCACTGTCCCGAACGCAGCGTGGTGGTGGCCACGGCGCACGATGACGCGGCGGCGCACTTTCGAGCGCTTCCCTCGGTCGACACCGTCACCGACGAAGACACCCGACTGCGTGTTCACGGACGCGGCGACGAGCTCGTGACCGAGGTGATTCACTGTCTCTCGCGGCACCGGATGCACGTCACCGAGTTCCGGACCGAGCTGCCGACGCTCGAGGACGTATTCCTCAAGCTGACCGGCCACTCCATCCGCGATTAACACGATGACGCGCCAGCCACCAGCATCCTTCTGCCTTCTGCCTTCTGACTTCTGACTTCTATGAGCACACTCGGATTGCACGGCCTCTGGAAACTGACCTGGCTCGAGATCAAGATCTTCGTTCGCGAGCCGATGGGCTTCATCAGCGCCGTCGGCATCCCGGTGTTGATCTTCGTCGTGCTTGGACGCACGCTCGGCCAGCGGCTCGGCGAGGCCACGACCCAGGCGGCCGTCCAGCTTCGGGTCGGTCTGCCGGTCTTCGCCGCCGTGTTCATCGCGATCAACACGGTCTTGTCGCTCGTCGCCATCATCTCGATCTATCGTGAAGGCGGCATCCTGAAACGACTGCGCGCCACACCGCTCGCCCCGGTCACGATCCTGGTGACGCATGTCCTGGTCAAACTGCTCCTAACGGCCATTACGGTCGTCCTGATGGTCTTCGCCGGTCGGCGCTACTATCCGGCAGGAGCCGATGTCCCGGTCGTAGCCTTCGCCCTCGCCTTGTTGCTGAGCACCTGGAGCATTTTATCGATCGGCTTCATCATCGCCAGTGTGGTCCGCACGGCCCGGTTCGCTCCCCCGCTCGGCAGTCTCGTGCTGGGCATCATGCTGCCTTTCTCGGGCCTGTTTCCGATCGACCTGCCGCCATCGATGGAGCTGGCGTCGCGAGCGATGCCGCTCACCTACGCGGTGTCGCTACTCTCCGGCATCTGGCTGGGCAACCCGTGGTCGGCCCATCTCGGCGACATTGCGGCGCTGCTGGTGGTGTTCGCCGTCTGCACCCTGATCGCGTCGCGCGTATTTCGGTGGGAGTGAGGGCGACAGGCGGCTCGAACAACGTCGGCCTGGTTGTTGGTTCAAGGCTACGGGCTCCAGGCGCTCGTACGAGCGGTGCGTGCGGGCGGAACGGCCGCTACACTACTACGATGTCGCTGCCGTCGTGGCGGGCCACCGGTCTGCTCTTCGAGAACTGCAACTGCCAGCTTCTCTGTCCGGCCCACGTCTCGTTCAAACAGGCCTGCACCAACGAACGCTGCCAGGGCCATTGGGCGATGCATATCGAAGAGGGCCACTTCAGCAAGGTCGACCTGGCCGACACCAGCGTGGTGGTCGTCTACGATACGCCCCAACTGATGTTCGAAGGGGGCTGGTCGCTGGCGTGCTACATCGACGAGCGGGCCACCGAGCCGCAACGCGCAGCGCTCGACGACATCGTGTCGGGCCGCGTCGGCGGTCCCTGGGCCATTCTGGGCCGCTTCGTCGAGACGCGGCTCGACACCCGCTTCCTGCCGATGCGGTTCGAGGACGACGGACGGGAGAAGCGACTTTCCGTCCCGGACGTGCTCGAGAGCACCATCACGGCGATTCGAGGTGCCGACGGCAGGTCGGAGGCGCGCCTCGAAAACCTCCACAATGTGATTCACGGACCGACGCACGTCCTGGCGCGCGGCGACACGCGCTGCACCGACCGCGTGTTCGACTTCGAGAACGTCCGTTCACACGGGCTGTATTCCCGCTTCACTTGGCAGTCCACCCCATGACCATTCCGCCCGCACAGTGCCGAAATCTGGCACGTCGCCTGCTTATCTCCAATCCTCAGTAGGCTCGGCCGCCACTTCCAGAGGACGGAGACTGCCACAAACGTGCTCCATGTCCACTAGTTAGCGTCATGTCGTCGTTCTGGTGTCGGCAAACCGACATCCGACGGCCTGCAAGCCAGAACGGGCCCATACGGGGAAGCGCCATGCCGTCCAGCACCTACGCTCAAATTCCAACCCTCGTCACCTTCCTCGGGCGCCTGAAGCCGACCTCGATCCTCGATGTCGGCCTCGGCAACGGCAAGCTCGGGTTCATCGCACGCGACTTCCTCGATGTCATGCAGGGCGAGCGTTACCGCCAGGAGGACTGGCAACTCAAGCTCGACGGCATCGAGGCGTTCGGCGAGTACATCCAGGATCACCAGAAGGCCATTTACGACACCATCCATATCGGTGATGCCTTCGACGTGATCGACCGGCTCGAACACTACGACGTGATTCTGGTCGGCGACGTGCTGGAGCATCTGGAGAAGACCAGGGCCGAGACCTTCCTCGACAAGTGCTGCGACCACTGCACGCAGGCGATCATCCTCTCCATCCCGCTCAGTGAAACGTGGACCCAGGAAGACATCTACGACAACCCGTACGAGCGGCATCGGTCGTTCTGGAAACCCGAAGAATTCGAATCGCGAGCACAGGAGTTCAATCTGTTCGACTTCCCGGGTCTCGGCCAATATGGAACCTTCTTGATGCGTCGCGAGGACCATCAGCACCACCAGGCGCGCCGCACGGCCGACACCCTGGCCGACGACGGGCAAGCGACGGCGGCGGTCGCCGCACTCGAAGCCGCTCTCCACACCCTGCCACCCAACCTCAACACCGTGCTCCAGCTGGCCGACCTGCTCGTCCGACAGGGCGCGATCGAAACTGCGATCCATTGGCTGCGCGTCGGCCGCGGCCACTTCCCAGACGAACCGTCCATCGAACCGTTCATCACCAGCCTGATGCAACTACTACCGGCGGCCGACACGCGCGACAGCCTGACCGCGTAAGAGACCCCGCCGGAGAAACGGGCTGCCAGCGCCCAGATGGCCGAATGCTATGATGGGACGTCTCAGCTACCTGACCGCCAGGACTGGCCGGGCACTAGCGCTGCACCTGTCGGTCTATGCTGTCGCCGGTAGACTCGACGACCGTCGATGCCCATCGTTCAGGTTGACGATCCTCAGGATCCACGACTCGGCGACTACCGCGACGTGCCCGACCCGGTGCTCTTGCGCGAGCGGGGCATCTTCGTAGCCGAGAGCCGACTGGTCGTGCGGGAGCTGCTGGCCCACCCGCACCTGCGAACACGCTCCCTGCTCGTCACAGAGGCGGCCCTCGAGAGTCTCCGCGATCTGCTCGACGCTCGTCCCGGCGACCACACGATATACGTCGGAACCCATCAGTTCCTGAAACGCGTCGTCGGCTACAAGGTGCACCGCGGCTGTCTGGGCGTGGGCGAACGACCGGCGCCGACGCCCGACACCGACCTGGCGCAGCTCGCCTCGGCGCGGCTGGTCGTCGTGCTCGAAAACGTCGGCAATCCCGACAACGTCGGCGGTATCTTCCGAAATGCTGCGGCGTTCGGCGCGACGTGCGTGTTGCTGAGCCCTAACTGCTGCGATCCGCTCTACCGCAAGGCGATCCGGACCTCGCTTGGCGCCACGCTGCGCATTCCGTACGCCACCATCGAGGACTGGCCAAGGGCGCTGACCCGCCTGCACGACATGGGCTTCACCATTGCGGCGCTCACGCCGGGACCGGACGCCGACGATCTCGAGGCGTTCATCGCACAGCGGCCACCCCGGGTGGCGCTTCTGCTGGGCACCGAGGGTCCTGGACTGAGCACCGGGGCAATCGAGCAGGCCGACCGGCGCGTGCGCATTCCGATCGACCCTGGCATCGACTCGCTGAACGTTGCCACCGCCTCCGGCATCGCGCTGCACCGGCTTGGGAGCCAGCAGTAACCCTATGCCCCTCGAGCTGAAATACGCGTCGGACGCGACCGCGCTGCTCGACGACCTGGTCGACGCGCTGGGCCGGTCAGGCAGTCCGGCCGGTGTGGTAGTGCCGGTGCTGATGCCGTCGCTGCCGCTGGTGGACCGCGCGAAGGCGGAGCTGGCCCGGCGTTACGGCGTGGCGATGGGTGTGGCGTTCCTGCTGCCCGGCACCTTCATCGAGCGCATCGCTGAACGGGCTGGCCTGGACCCGGTGCATCGGTCCTGGCGCCCCGAGGGCCTGGCCTGGCGTCTGCTGCCGCTGCTGGCGGCGATGGTCGAAGAGAACCATACGCCACGGCTCGCCACGGCGTGCGTCGACGACCGCGCGCGACAGGCACTGGCGGCCGAGCTGGCCGACCGCTTCGACCAGTACCTGTATTTCAGGCCATCGATGCTCGCGGCCTGGGACAAGAACGAGCCATTCAAGGACCTCCCTGCGTCGGCCCAAGACGACGAAACCTGGCAACGCGAGCTGTGGCGGCGGCTGTCGGACGGCCTGGCCAACCAGCCCAACCCGGCCGTCCGGTTGCGGGAGCTGGCGCGTCGTATCGAGGCGGGCGACTGCGAGCTGCCGGCCTCGCTCGACGTGCTGGCCACCGGGCCCCTGCCCCCGACCCTCTTGCCGCTGCTGCGGGCGCTGGCCACCAGGACCCGCGTCTGTCTGCGCGCCTTGCTGCCGTCCACCCAGTATCTGGGCGACATCAAGGCCGGCCGCACGCAGATGCGCGCCGGTCAGGCGGTGGACCTGGAATGGGAAGGGCATCCCCTGCTGTCGCATCTGGGCAAGCAGGCTATCGTCACCTTTCAGAACTTCGAGCAGGCGCTGGTCACCGAAGGACAGGAGTACGACGTCATCGAGCTGCCCGAGCCGACGTCTGACACGCTGCTGACTCGCCTGAAAGAGGACATCCGCGCCGCGCGTCAGCCGGGCGCTGACAGCGCCGGGCGCCGCCTCGAGCCAGACCGCTCGCTGCGCGTCCACCGCTGCCATGGGGCAAGGCGCGAGGTGGAGGTGCTGCGCGACGAGCTGCTGGATGCCTTCGCCAGCCTGCCCGACCTGAAGGCGAGCGAGGTGCTGATTCTCGCGCCCGATCTCGACACCTACGGTCCGCTGGCCGAGGCGGTGCTGACCACCGGCAACCCGACACTGCCGCTGCGTCTCTCAGAGCGCCGTCTCGACCGGCGCGACCCGCTGGTGCGCGGCCTGCAATTGCTGCTGAGTCTGGCGGCCGGACGCGCCCCCCTCAGCGAAGGCCTCGCGCTGCTCGAGCTGCCCGCCGTCTCCGACTGTGTGGGGGCACTCGGCACCGACCCGGAGACGCTGGCCGACCGGCTGCGCGCCTCAGGCATTACGTGGGGACTCAACGCGAAGCATCGCCGGGCGCTCGACGCAGGCAGCCAGGACACCGGCACCTGGCGCGCCGGTCTCGACCGCCTGCTGGCCGGTCTCTGGCTCGGTGACGCCGACGCGGCG
>JASLOY010000225.1 GCA_030745255.1 Vicinamibacterales bacterium | reverse complement strand
CGCGCTGCTTCACGTAGGCGGAGACAACGGGGGATTCGGTCTGCTGGGCCTCTACACACAGGGTGCGGGGTTCTCTGCCGTCGCGGTCGATTCCGAGGGGCGCGAGCGACCCGAGTGGGCGGTGCTGCTGACGCGCAGACCGCTCCGGAGCCGCCGAGTCACACCCGCGCGCTGGACCCGCCAGTCGGGCTGGCCCACGCTGATCCGCCGGCTCGCAGCGCTCCTGGAGGGTCGCGGCCGACCGGTGGCAATCGCGGCCTTCCGCATCGGTGACTAGCATCTCCCGTGGGCGAGACCGGGAGGGCACAAAACAGGCTCGCTACGAGGATGCCGCTATAATCGTCGCGCACACACGACCCGAGTCTTGGGAGGATCCTATGCAGAGCCGATATGCCGCATGCGCCGTACTGACGACGCTGCTCGTGACCGCCGCGCAGCCTTCGCCGATCGAGGCGCAGTCGCGCCACGTCATGATCGAGCGGTTTGTACCACACACGTCGACCGTGCCGGCCAACGCGGGTGAGCGTGTCGGCATCTACGTGCGCGAGAAGGCGACCGCGTCGGCCGCAGCCCGGTTCGAGTCGGGTGCGTCGCCTGAGGGGCGGGTAGTGCTGTTCGTGCATGGGGGGTCGGTCTCGTCGATCCCCGATTACGATCTCGATTACAAGGACTACAGCTGGATGGGGTTTCTGGCGGAGGCGGGATTCGACACCTTTGCGATGGACCAGTCCGGGTACGGCCGGTCGCCGAGACCAATGATGGATGACCCTTGCAACATGAGCCGGGACGACCAGGCGCTGGTCACGCCAAGGCCATTGTCGGGTCCCTGCGATCCGTCGTATCCCTACGGGTCGACGACCGTGCAGTCTGACTGGGATGAAATTGACACGGTGGTCGACTACATTCGTGAGCTGCGTGGGGTCGACCGGGTCAGCCTGGTCGGCTGGTCCGCCGGTGGGCGACGCAGCGGCGGCTACGCGGCGCGGCATCCCGAGAAGGTCGACAAGCTGTTTCTGTATGCCCCTGGGTACAGTCCCAGTGGCCCATCAGAGGCGCCGGCGGGCCTGCCGCAGCCGGGTGTGCCCATGCGTCTGCAGACCCACGAGACACTGACACAGGGACGCTGGCAAGAGAACGTGGTCTGTGAGAATCAGGTGGATTCAGGCATCCGCGACGTCATCTGGCGCACCATCATGGCGTTCGATCCGCTCGGATCGGTGTGGGGACCACCCGAGGGGGTCATGCGGGTCCGCGCCGGCAATCAATCCTGGGGCTGGAACAAGGAATATGCGGCCAAGGTTACCGCGCCGACGATGATCGTCGTCGGAGAGCAGGACAATCCGGAGGCCCGTGGCGTCCTCCATGCGGACCTGACCGGGACCGATTCGAAGGTGCTGGTGACCATGGGTTGCGCAACCCATTTCGCGGTCTGGGAGACGTCACAGTACAAGTTCATGCATCGGGCATCGCTCGAGTGGCTCACCGATGGGACCTATCGCAGTGAGCGCAACGGTGTCTACCGGGTTGGGGTGGACGGCGCCCCGCCTTCGGGCGAGTAGGGTTGTCGCACCCGAAACGCTTGTCTTCGCCTCTGGATGACGGCAACACCACCCGACATCATGCGTAGTGCCGGTCGCTGCCGTCCATTCATCGCGTTGGCGTTGGGCCTCCTGCTGGGGGGGCTGTCGACGGGCGCCCGGGCGCAGCCGCGGTGGGCCACCGAGGCCGACGAGGCCGCCTTGCGCCGACTCGTCCCTCAAGCGGCGCGTTTCGAGCTCGTCGAGACCGGCTCGAGGCACTTCCGTGCCTACGCGTCCGCCGAGGACTCGAGACCGATCGGGTTCGCCTTCTTCACCACCGATCTGACACCGCGTATCTATGCCTACAAGGGGCGCATCACGATGCTGGTCGGTCTGGACGTAGCTGGGAGTCTGCTCGGCGTCGAGGTGGTGCATCACTACGAGCCGTTCGGGTATTTTTCCATCGATCGCCCGGAGTTCGGTGAGCAGTTCGGCACCAAGCAAATCCTCGACCCGCTGGAAGTGGGCGTAGACATCGATGCGGTGTCGCGCGCCACCATCACCGTGGAGGCCGCGACCCGCGCGATTCGCCAAGGCGCGCGGCAGCTGGCGCGCGAGTTTCTCGCCGAGCAGGCTTCCAACCAGTGACCCCATCCCGCTTCCAAGCGACGTCGGTTCCTGACCCAATGGCACACACCTTACACCGTCGCGTCGTCGCTCTTGGTGTGCTGTCGTTGCTGCTGCTGACTGGCAGCGCCGCCGTGCCGCAGCCCGTGGCGGCACAACCCCCCTCGCCGGAGGCGCAGCCGCTCTCGCTCGACGACCTCGGGGCGCTCGATGCGCTGCTCGAGGAGGACACCGAGGAGGCGGTGTCCGAGCTCGACTCGGCTGCCATCGTCGATGTGGCGGCGTTGGGGCTACTCCTGGCGTTTGCCATCTTCAGTTTCGTCAGGAAGAGCGACTGGCTGAAAGTAGTCTGTCTGGTGCTGTCGGTCGCGTATCTCGGCTTCGTGAAGGCCAGTCTCGTGTCGGTAGTGGATGTCTTTGGTGCGCTCCGTTTGAGTCTCCCGGCGTTCCAGGACGGACAGGCCTACTACCTGCTGATTGTGTTCACCCTGGTGTCGGCCGTGCTCTGGGGACGTTTCTATTGCGGACGTATCTGCGCGTTCGGCGCCCTGACCCAGCTGATGGACCGGGTCGTGCCGGCCCGTTATCGGGTCGAGCCATCCGCATCGCTCGACCGCCGACTGGTCTACCTGAAATATGTGGTGCTCGGGGGAGCTGTCCTGTATTTCCTCGCCAGCGGCGACACGTTGGTGTATCGCTATATCGAGCCGTTCTGGATGTTCACGCTCAACGGCAACGCCATCATGTGGACGTTGCTGGCTATCCTGCTGACCGCGACGGTGTTCGTGCGAAATCTCTACTGTCGCTATCTCTGCTCGGTCGGCGCCGGTCTTGGGCTCCTGTCCAATCTGACGATGTTTCGCATCAAGCGCTGGCACGCCTGTCAGACATGCAAGCTCTGCGAGAAGACCTGCGGATGGGGCGCCATCGACGGCCCCAAGATCCTGGTCAGCGAGTGTGTCCGCTGCGACGATTGCGAACGGCTCTATGCCGACGAGGACAGGTGCCCGCACTGGCTCATCCAGAAACGCGCCGCCGCCCGCGCGGCCAAACTGTAGTCGCAGTCCGTCCGGGCCCTCCTGACTGGCACGCCCTGTCAGTCCACCGACACCCCACTGTCGGCCTGCCGTTCACCCACGGACTCGCGGAAGCCGGACCTGATCCTCTGAGAGTGGGTGCCTGAATTCCTGCAACTTACTTTATTGAAACAAGATAGACCCTGTCTTGGATTCGGTAACAGACCAGGCGACTGGCCGCCTAGCGGCGGTGTCGAATACCTCACACCTGGTCCCAATATTGCTCAGTTCAGCAGCCTCAAGGCGACACCAGGCGAACTGAGCGGACAGCACGTTGATCGGCGGATTGAATCAGGCGCAACAGAGATCCTGATATGACACCACGTTGTGAGAGAAGCACGACACTTCGAACGCCTCCCCGAACCCGACGGGACGATTCGAGGCGGGCGCCCACGCACCGCCGCTTGACCCGTGCGTTGTGTGGAGCGCTCGTGTCCCTGGGCCTGATTACGGCGCTGTGGCCAAATCCGGCTGGGCCTCCGCCGACACCGCAGTCGGCCCTCGAGAAGGTCCAGCAGCAGTCCGCATCGCCGGACGCGGTGAACGTTGTCGATCTGAGCCGACTGGATCGCCAACCCGGTGATCCGGGGCCTGCCACCCGCGCCGGACGCGCGGAACCACTTCCACAGATTGAAGCAGAACAGCCCGACCCGCGGCCCGCGACGGTCGTCGCCGCTGGTCAGCAGACCGCGGATGCTCGTCCGACATTGGGTCTGGTGCCTCGCCAACCAGGGCAGGATGCAGCTGCGGCTCCGTCAGAAACGGACAGAGAAACGGACAGAGAAACGGAGCCCGATGGCACGCAGCCCGGGTTCGACAAGCTCGACACGGCTCTGCGTGGTCTGGTGACGGGTGATCCGGCCGCCCCGGTCCGGGTCATCATTCAGACCCGGCCAGGCGAGCAGGCTGCGACCGCGGCCTGGCTGGCCGGCGAAGACCGGCAGGTGCATCGGGTGCATCCCGGCATCGCCGGTATCACGGCGACTCTGTCCGCGTCGGATGTGTCGGCGCTCGCCAGCGACCAGACGATTCAGCGCATTTCGATTGACGCGATCGTCCGCCCGACCAATGAGCAGGTGCGACCGACCCTCGGGTTGCTGCCCGGTGGCGGTGTGGTCGGAGGTGGGTCGTCGTGGGCAGGCGACACGGCCACCGTGGCGGTGGTCGATTCGGGCATCGAGTCGTCGGAGGACTTGCCGGCAGGCCGCATCGTCAGTTTCTACGACTTCACGCAGGGTGGCGTCGAGGTCGCTGCCTACGACGACTACGGGCACGGAACCCATGTGTCCGGCCTGATCGCAGGCACCGGCGCTGGGGCAGGGGGTGACTACCCAGGGATGGCGCCGGAAGCCAGGCTCGTCGGATACAAGGTTCTGGATGCTGACGGCAACGGCTACACGAGTGACGTGATCGCGGCGATGACATCCATCGTGGCTAGTCAGACCTCGCTTGGCGTCGATGTCATCAATCTGTCGCTCGGTCACGTGATCTATGAACCGGCCGCGACAGACCCCTTGGTGCTCGCCGTCGAGCAGGCTGTGGCCGCCGGTATCGTGGTCGTCGTCTCGGCCGGCAACTTCGGAGCCGACCCGGAGACCGGCGAGATCGGCTATGCCGGTATCACGTCACCCGGCAACGCACCGTCGGCGATAACCGTGGGCGCCATCGACATGCAGGGAACGAAGACCCGGGCCGACGATTTCGTCACCGACTACAGCTCTCGTGGGCCGACCTGGTATGACGCCTACTCGAAGCCGGACATCGTGGCGCCTGGGCACGAGCTGGTGGCCACTGCCGCGCGCGACAGCTCGCTCTTTTCCGACCATCCGCAGTGGCGCGTTCACGGGGACGGTGGCGGCGGCCAGGCGTGGTATCTGCGTCTGAGCGGCACCAGCATGGCTGCTGCGGTCACCACCGGCGTTGTTGCGGTCGCCATCGACGCGAATCGGCAGACGGTCGGCGCAACCGGAGGCGTGCTGACACCGAATGCCCTCAAGGCGATGCTGCAGTACACGGCGTTACCGCTCGCCGACGGCAACACGCTGACCCAGGGCGCCGGCGGGTTGAATGCGGCCGGGGCGGTGCGGCTTGCGGAGGCAATCGATCCAATGGCGCTCACCGGCACGTGGTGGATGACTACCTCGGTCACGCCGGTGGACACGATCGCCGGCGCGGCGCTGACCTGGGGTCAACAGGTAGTCTGGGGCGACCGGCTCATCTGGGGCAACAGCGTCTACATCAACGAGCCGGCCTGGTCGGTTGGTACCGTCTGGGGTGACAGGCTGATCTGGGGCAACCAGATCTCCTGGGAGGATCCGGAGGCAAGCGTCGTCTGGGGCGAGCGTCTCATCTGGGGCAACCGGCTCATCTGGGGCAACTCGCTCGTCGGCTACGACGACGGGACCAACGTCCTCTGGGGCGAGCAGATCCCCTGGGATGACGTTACAGGCGAGCGATTGATCTGGGGCAATCTAGCCGGTGGCGGCGTAAGCGGCGAACGGCTCATGTGGGGCAACCGTCTCATCTGGGGCAGCTAGTGGCCCCGGCAACCGAACGGGAGCAGTCGAGTTGACGATTCCCCTGTCTCGCGGCGGCATGGCGTATATCGGGACGGTGATTGCCGTTGGTTCGGCGTTGATCGCCTTCTCCCTGATTCAGCTGCCGCTCGGTGCCTCGACCCCGTACTGGGTCCTGCTGGCGGGCTTTACCTTGTTCAGCACGACGGTGTCGATCCGCGTGAAGTCGACGCCGCTCACGATTTCCGCCTCCGAGGCGTTTGTGTTCGCTCTGGCGCTCTGGTTCGGTCCGGCCCCGGCTGTCGTGACCGTGGCGCTCGATGGCCTGATCGTGTCGCTGCGAGGAAAGAACCGCGACCCGTCGCGGGTGCTCTTCTGTGTCGCGGAGCCGGCGATTTCCGTCTGGGTGTCGGCGCAGCTGTTCTTCGCCCTGGCCGGTGTCGCACCGCTGTTTTGGGAGCCGGCGTCGGTCACTCCTCTCCTGTTTCCGCTGTTCGCGCTGACGAGCAGCTATTTCATGCTCAACGGCTGGCTCACCGCTGTGGCGGTGTGGTGCGAG
>JASLOY010000224.1 GCA_030745255.1 Vicinamibacterales bacterium | reverse complement strand
CACCCTCGAGACGACCCGCGCCGCCACCGACCACGAGCTCCGGGAGGTCGAAATGCGCATGGTCATTGCTGTCGCCGAGCCCGCCACCGTAGAGCACCATCGAGTGGTCCAGCAACGACCCGTCCCCATCCGGCGTCGCCTGGAGGCTCTCCAGGAAATGGGTGAACAGCCCCAGATGATACGTGTTGATGCGTGCCAGCTTGTCCAGCTTCTCGGGGTCGTTGCGATGATGGGACAAGCCGTGGTGCGGGTCGGGCACGCCCAGGTGCGGATAGGTCCGCCCACCCAGCTCGCGACCGAGCATGAAGGTGAAGACACGTGTGATGTCGGCCTGGTAGGCGAGCGAAAGCAGGTCGAACATCAGCTTGACATGGTCCTCGAAAGTGTCGGGAATGCCGACCGGTCGCGCCAGCTCGGGTAGCTCCGCGTCGGCGCTCTGCGCTTCGGCCAGTTGAATCCGGCGCTCCAGGGCGCGTATGGCGTCGAGATACTGGTCGAGCCGAGCGCGATCGCCGACACCGATGTCGCGCCCGAGCGCGGCGAGATCGTCGGTCACCGAATCGAGGATGCTGCGGTCCCGCCGCATTTCGGCCACCCGCTGCTCGGTGCTGCCACCATCGCCGAACAACCGCTCGAAGACGACGCGCGGGTTGTTCTCCATCGGCAACGGCGTCGTCGGCGAGCGCCAGGCGACCGTGTTCAGGTAGACACAGCTGTACCCGTTCTCGCAGTTGCCCACGAGCCCGTCCAGATCGATCGCCAGCTCGAGAGACGGCAGCGGGGTGTCACCGCCGAGCGCCTGCGCGGCAAGTTGGTCGGCGGTAATTCCCGCCTGGACGTCCGACCCTTCGGTCTGCCTCGGATGCACGCCGTTCAGCCAAGTGGCGCTGGCCCGCGAGTGCTCGCCGTTCCCGTCGCCGAGCGGCTCGGCCTGACCGTGCGCCAGCCCGCTCACGACCGTCAACTGGTCGCGATACGGCGCGAGCGGGCTCAGCGTCGGCGACAGCTCGAACCCAGATCCGACCTCGGCCGGTGTCCACTGCTGCATGACGGCGCCGTTCGGGATGTAGACGAACCCGAGTCGACGGACCGGGCTCGCGGCGGCCCTGGCCGTCACCGACAGCGACGACAGCGCCGGCACCATCGCGTCGAGAAACGGCAACGCCACGGTAGCACCCACCCCGCGCAGAAACATCCGGCGTGGCAGCGACAGCTTCCTGATTGTCATGACTGGGTTCTCCGCATCTGGAACGGCGGGCTCTCGATGATGCCCAGGATGAGCGACGAGAAACGGTATCCGTCCCGGGCCCCTGCGCGGGTGATCGCGCGGATCGCCGGCGCGTCGTAGTACTCGACACCGCGGCCGAGCGCGTAAGTCAGCAGCCTCTCTGTCAGCGTGGTGACGAACAGATTCGGACGGTTCAGCAGCGCCTCCCGCAGCCCCGCCACGCCTTCGAAGGCTGTGCCGTCCGGCAACATGCCCGAAGCGTCGATCGGCGTGTTCGATTCACTCCGGGTGCGGAAGCGCCCGACGGCGTCGAACTGCTCCAGCGCAAATCCGGGCGGGTCCATGACCCGGTGACAGCTGGCGCAGACCGGGTTTCTCCGGTGCTGCTCCATCGCCTCGCGCATCGACATCGTCCCACCGGCCCCGGTTGTCGCCTCGAGTGCCGGTACGTTGGGGGGCGGCTGCGGCGGCGGTGTCCCGAGCAGATTCTCGAGTACCCACTTGCCCCGCCGCACCGGCGAGGTCCTTGTCGGATACGCCGTGGCCGCCAGGATGCTGCCGTGACCGAGCAGACCGCGTCGCGTGTCGTCGGGCAAGTTGATCCGCCGGAAATGGCTCCCGTAGATGTTGGGGACACCGTAGTGCCGCGCAAGGCGCTCGTTGACGAAGGTGTAGTCCGCTGTCAGGAACTCGAGCACGCCACGGTCTTCGCGCAGGATCGACTCGAAGAACAGCTCCGTTTCCCGCTGGAATGCCCGTCGCAGCGCCTCTCCGAAGTCCGGGAACCGGTCTTCATCCGGAGTTAACGCCCGCACGTTGCGCAGATAGAGCCATTGTCCGGCGAAGTTGTCGACCAGCGCGCCGGCGCGCCCATCGGCCAGCATCCGCCGGGCCTGGGCCTCGAGCACCTCCGGCTGATGCAGGGTTCCGTCGATGGCCACCTCGAGCAGTTCCTCATCCGGAATACTGCTCCACAAGAAGAACGAAAGCCGCGAAGCCAGCTCGACGTCGCTGATGCGATAGGGGGCGCCTGGTTCGACATCTGCTGGGTCGCGCTCGATGCGAAACAGGAACTCCGGGCTCGCGAGCAGCCGCCTGAGGCCCAGCTCGATACCGACCTCAAATCCGCCCGACGCCAGACCTTCCTCGTAGAAGCCGAGCAGCACACCGAGATCGCGCTCGGTCACCGGCCGACGATACGCGCGCCGGGCCAATGTCGAGAAAATCTGACGGGCGCATCTCGCCTCGTCCCCGGTGTCGCCGACCGCGGGCCGACACACGAAGATGCGGCGGCGACTCGGGGTTTCGTCGACCGGCCGCGCACCGCTCGTTTCGAAGGGACCGGCGATCGTGACGCTGCCCACATAGGGCTGATACCGCGTATCGCCACCGGTAATGCTCGTGTAGGGGCGCAGAAACGGCTGGCGCAGCGTCTCCGCATAGGCGGAGGTCTTTTGGTAGAACGTCACCTGCACCGTGTGCGGACCGGCCCTCACCGGTGCCCGAACCTCCCACCCTTCGTCAATGACCCGCTGACGCGCGAGATGCTCGCGATACTCGGGACTGCGTCGCTCCACCCCTTCGGGCGGCGGCTCGCCAACGACGAAGGTCTCGATCGGCTCGCCGTCCAGGCTTACCTCGAGCTGGTGCGGTGTATCGAACGTCTTCAGCGTGCCACTGGCGTCACGACCCAGCCGCACACGAAACGCGTACTCGGCGTCCTCGGGAAACGTGAACTCGAGGCGCGTGCCACCGCGAGTGCCGAGCGGCAACCCGTCCACCCGCTCATCCTGCGTCAGGTCCGTCGCCAGACGGAACGTCTCGGCGGTCGGTGAGAGCGCGGGGGTGCCAACCGCGAGCCGGCTGATCGTCTTGGCGGCCGAGAGATACCGTTCGAGCAACGTCGGCGACATCCCCAGCACGCCCGCGATGTTGTCGAAACCGTAGCTACCGTCGTCGGCTGGCAGCAGCGCCGCCACGTCGACCTCCAACGCGAGCAAATCTCGGATGACGTTGTGATACTCGGCGCGGTTGAGTCGGTGGAAGGTGTCGGTCCGCCCTGGGTCGGGCCGAGCCACGGCCGCCCGATCGAGCTCGGTCTCGAGCCACACGGTGAACCTGTCGTAGGTCTCGGCGTCAGGCCGCGGTCGGGGTGCCGGCGGCATGGCTCCCGCCCGCAGCTTTCGCACTACCTTTTCCCAGACCTCGGGATGGGCCGCAACGTCGGTCACGTCGACTGTTTCGAGCTCGAGCTCGGCAGTCCGGAGACGCTCGTTATGACAGCTGACGCAGTAGCGATCGAGGAGCGCGCGCTCGGCAGACACGGCAGTGTCCGCCGTCTGCTGCGTCGCTGCGGCCGCCTTCACCGGGCCGGACTCGCCTGGCGCGGTCGCCAACGCTCCAACAGCTAGCAGGAAGAACGTGCGCATCCGGCTCCTCGCAGGGTCAGTTCACTTCCGGGGCTAAGTGCCGATTCTACACTAGTTCCGGCACTTTCTCGCGGTTCGGGCCCCGTCTTCCTCGGTGTCCGGCCTGCGGGCGTCGGCGCCGATGTTCCGTTATGATAGGCGGTATCGTTTCGCCAGCTCGGACCATGCACTGTGCGCCAAGCACCATGAAGGGAACGTCATGAAGACCACGTCACTCCTTCGCTACGTCGTGTCACTCGCCTTCGTAGCCGTGGCGATCCTTGTCATCGCCAACGGCGTGGGCGCCCAGCGCGGCAACGTAGACTGGTCGGCGGTCGGGCTCTCTACGCATCATGTCGCTGGCACCGTTCACTATCTGGAAGGGCGTGGCGGCAACATCGGTCTCTCGGTCGGCGACGACGGCGTCATCATGATCGACGACCAATACGCGCCACTGACCGACCGCATCGTCGAGACGATTCGGGGTCTGTCCACCGCCGAGATCAAATGGCTCATCAACACCCATGTGCATCCCGACCACACCGGCGGGAACGAGAATCTCGGCAACCGGGGTGTGCCGATCCTGGCGCAGGACCGCGTCCGGCTCCGGCTGGCCGCGACACAGCCGAAGGCCGCGCTGCCGGTGCTGACCTACAGCGACGACGTCACGATTCATCTCAACGGCGAAGAGGTTCACATCGTCCCGGTGCCTCCGGCGCACACCGACGGTGACAGCATTATCCATTTCAAGAACTCGGACGTCATCCACACTGGAGACATGTTTAGGACCGTGGCGTTTCCCGTGATCGACCGCAACAACGGCGGTACGCTGGCGGGTACGATTGAGGCACTGGGCATCGTGGCCGGGATGGCCGGCCCGAACATGCAGATCGTGCCGGGCCACGGCGTGGTGTCGACGCGCGATGACGTCATCGAGTTTCGCGACATGGTGATCGCCGTCAGCGACCGTGTGCGGGAGCTCGTAGAGCAGGGCCGGAGCTATGATCAGGTCGTCTCCGCCGACCCGACCCGGGAGTTCAGCGACACATGGGGCGACCCGGGACGGTTCCTGACGGCCGTCTACGCGGAGCTTGGCGGCGAATGAGCAACACGCCATGAGCGTGGAACACGACAGTCTGCGGGCTGCCTGACCTCGTGACTGACTTCAACGTCACCGAGCTCAACGCGGACCTCGATTTCAGCCGGCTCGCCTACTGGGACGTCGTGATCATCGGTGCGGGTCCGGCTGGCCTGGCGGCCGGCCTGACCACCGCGCACCGCGGACTGACGACCCTGGTCGTCGAAGCGAAGGACCGGCCGGGCGGCCAGCCGCAGTTTCTGTACGCAGACAAGCGGATCGTCGACGTGCCAGGGTTCCCCGACGGCATCACCGGCGAGGAGCTGTCGGCTCGCGTGTTCCGTCAGGCCGAGAACGCCCTTGTGCAGTTCCGCTTCAACGAAGAGCTCGTCACGATCGAGGACACGGACCAGGTCGAGAAGGAGGACCCGCTGAAGCGGGTGCGTACGAACACCGGCGCGTATCTGTGCCGGAAGGTGATCATCGCCTGCGGGCTGCTCCACTTTCCCCGTAAGCTCGCGGTGCTCGACCAACTCGACTCGAAGAAGATCTACTACAAGAACCCGAAGATCGGCGACTACGAGGGCAGCCGGGTCATGGTGGTTGGCGGCGGAGACTCGGCGCTGGACGCGGCCATGATGGTGCTCGCCAGACACGGCCAGGTGGAGATGGTGGTGCGCGAGGAGACACCGATCGGCAAGGCTGATACGCGCGCGCACATCGAGGCTGTGGGCGGCTCGATCCACACTTCGACAGAGGTCGTCGCGGCCGCGTTCACCGGCGGCACGATCATGGTGACGCTCTCGAGCGGTACCACGATCACGTGCGACCTCGCGATCGTTCAGATCGGATTTCTCTCCGCCAAGGACACGTTTCAGCGGCTAGGCGTTCGGCTCAATCAGGACGGAAGCATCGCGATCGACCCGTACTACGAAACCAGCCGACGGGGCATCTTCGCGGTCGGCGACGTGCACGGCGACATCAAGCTGATTGCCGTAGCCTGGGCCGAGGGCATCCAGGCCGCCATCTATGCCTTCAAGGAAATCACCAGCCCATACTGGCTGAACGAAAAACGGCTCCGCGACAGCAAGGTCGCCTTGATCGGCGAGAAGATCGCCCAGGCAGCCCACCGCACACCCGCACCACGCCGCTGAGCCTAAATTCGGGGCGCAGCCCGGGCGGGCGGCCACGAGCTCACCCGAGATTGATCGAGCCAGGGTGTGGGGCAGAGCGCCACGTCAGTACTTTATAAACTCGACCAGATTGCCGTCGGGATCGCGGATGTAGTGGCTCGTGCCACGCGCCGCACCACCGTCACCACCACCGACCCGCTCGACGGGCCCTTCAATGACCGCGGCCCCGACCCGATCCAGCAGGTCCCGCAGCGCCTGCTCGGTTCCGCCCCACACGACGCAGAAGTCGCCGCAGGGCGGCTCGGCCGCCGGCGCCCGCAAGGTGAAACTCGCGCTCTGCCAGAACGCCGGCCGGTGCAGATTGATTTTCTGGTCACCGAGGTGGACCGAACAGATCTGTGGCCCCTCGCTTACCGGAAGGCCGAGGGCCCGATAGAAGCGGAGCATCGCGTCCGT
>JASLOY010000223.1 GCA_030745255.1 Vicinamibacterales bacterium | reverse complement strand
TGGAGATGCAATCAGACCGACGTGCCGAGCGAGTGCTCTGTGTTGCGGCTGGCCTGCTCGTTATGGCGGGGATCACAACACTGAGCGGGCAGCGGGGCGGGGCGTTCCGTGAATCGCGCGATCATCCGGCCATCCGCTACTCGGACGGCCCGACGAGCGACGCGGTGACCGCGCTCGACCAGGCGGTCCAGGCGGGCGAGACCACGCTCTCATTCGAGCCGACCACCGGCTATCTGCACGCCGTGCTCGACGCCCTCGACGTGCCGGTCGAGTCGCAGGTCACCGTGTTTTCAGGAACCAGCTTCCAGGCCTCCCGGATCAATCCGGAGAACCCGCGCGCCCTCTTCTTCAACGACACGGTTGCCGTTGGCTGGGTACGGGGCGGCCTCCTGCTCGAGATCGCGTCGCTCGACCCGATCCAGGGGGTGCTGTTCTACTCGATCGAGCAAGAGCCCGCCGAACGGCCCGAGATCACGCGCAACGACCGCTGTCTGGCGTGTCACCTGTCCTGGGACACACTCGGCATCCCGGGGTTGATGACGATCAACACGCTGCCGATGCCGGACGACCGGAACGCCTATGCGGTCGGCTGGACCACCGACCATCGGACGCCACTGTCTGAGCGCTGGGGCAGCTGGTATGTGACCGGCGCCCCACCGACGGTGCGCCATCTCGGGAACACGACCGAACCGATCGAGTACATCCCGGGCGCCGAGACCGCTCCGGCGCCAGTGCTCGACACGCTCGAGGGGCTGTTCGATCTGAACGGTTACGCGACTCCCTACAGCGACATCGTGGCGATGCTCGTACTGGAGCACCGCAACCACATGACAAACCTGCTGATTCGCGTCGGGTGGGAGGCGCGGGTCCTGGAACACCAGGCGGCGCGACCCAGCCGGCCGGCATCGGGTCAACAGGAGATCTCGCTGGAGGACACGGCGGTCGAGCTGGTCGACTATCTGCTGTTCGTCGACGAGGCGCCGCTCCCATCAGGCATCCGCGGCACGTCCGGCTTCGCCGAGTGGTACTCGGCCCTGGGCCCATTCGACGGCCGGAACCGCTCGCTGCACCAGCTCGACCTCGACGGCCGACTGCTGCGCTACCCCTGCAGCCCGCTAATCTACACCGAAACGTTCGACGCCCTGCCCGCACGTGCGAAGGAGGCGGTCTATCAAAGAATGTGGGGCGTGCTGTCCGGCGAGGCTGCCGAAAATCGGTACGCGCGCCTCACCAGCGACGACCGCCGCGCGATCGTCGAGATCCTGCGCGACACCAAACCAGACCTGCCAGAGTATTTCCAGGGCACGATTCGCTAGACCGGGCCACCGTCAGGGACCCGTCAGATCGATCTCGTTCTGCCCCGCCGCGATGTCGATCTCCCGCTCGGTGCGCTCCTCGCCCTGAAGCACCGTGGCGGTGTAGGTGCCTGGGATCACGTCCGGCATGGTGAAGGCGCCGTCACGGTCGGCCACCACGGCGTATGCGCTGTCGACCACGAGGATGTCCGCCTCCATCTCGGTGTGGGTGTTGCAGAAGACGTCGTACTCGTCTGCCCGATCGAAGGTGAACTCGTAGCTACTGCCGTTGAGCGTCGCCACGTTGATCAGGGACTCGCCAGCACTGTCTTTGACGTGGACGGTGTGCAGATCGTCCTCGCTATTGGTGAAGTTGATCGTCTGCCCCTGCCGGACCAGGAGAAACGTCGGCACGAACTGGCGGCCGTACTGATCCATCACCGGGACGTCGTCCGGTAACGGCACCTCGACCTCGGCATGCGGGGTGAGCAGTACTATGGCCACGACCACGCCGTTCGCCGGTGGCGCCATGCCGGTGATCTGGCCGACACCGGTGTCGGCCTGCGCCGGTGCGGTCAGCGCCGCCTGTGGCTCGGATGCCGGATCGACCGGCGCCCCGGTCCCGCAGGCGGCGCTCAGCATCGCGAGAACAGCCGCGGCCACCAGGCAACCAGGAAGACCATGTGCGCGCACGTCGAAGACCTCTGACTCACCGAACAGCATCGAACGCTGATCGTACCAGAAGTCTACCCGGAACCGCCTCACAGGGTGATCGGCGCTTCCCGATTCGCCCACACCGCAGGGGGCCACGACGACCACACCGGCGACCCGCAGCGCCGCCGTTGCGGATTGCACAAGGAATGCAGTCGCCGCTCAATCCAATCGTTACGTTTTGATTGGACGCGAGGCCCCCACGTTGAGGCATAATGAGCCACCTGACACATTCGCGCCCAGTTCGGCAAGGAGGCTGACGATGTCGTTCCTGAAGAGATTCGGTCTGCTGGCGGTGGCGGCAACGCTCGCGCTCGGCGTGGCGTGTGGCGGCGGCTCTGGCGCTGCGGAGGTACCCGCTGAACAAGCGGCCGCGGCGTCAGCCGACACCGGCGGCCCGCAGGCCCCGATGTTCGAGGTCGACCCGTTCTGGCCCAAGCCGCTGCCGAACCACTGGTTGCTGGGCTCGACCATCGGTGTAGATGCGGATGCGCAAGACCACATCTGGATCGTGCACCGTGGTGCGTCGACACTGGCCGCCAACGAGATGCCGGTCCTGGGAGACCCACCGACCGCCGAAGAGTGCTGCGAACCGGCGCCGCCCATCCTCGAATTCGACCCGCAGGGAAATCTGGTCGGCAGCTGGGGCGGTCCGGGCGACGGCTATGACTGGCCCTCCTCGAACCACGGTATCACGATCGACCACATGGACAACGTGTGGGTCGGCGGGAACGGCGGCGGAGACTCGCACGCGCTCAAGTTCACACGGGCCGGCGAATTCTTGCTGCAGGTTGGTGTGGCGGGGCGCGCTCCCGACAGCCTCAGTCTTGACAGCTTCGGCCGTATCGCCAAGATCTCGGTCGACGCCGAGGCCAACGAAATCTATTTCGCCGACGGATACGGCAACAAGCGTGTGGCGGTGGTCGACGCCGACACCGGCGAGGTCAAGCGGTTCTGGGGCGCCTATGGCAACGAACCGGACGACAGCTATTCGCAGCGTTACCAGCCGGGCGAGCCGCCGCCGCAGCAGTTCGCCAGCCCGGTCCACTGCGCCGAGGTGTCGAACAGCGGGCTCGTCTACGTATGCGACCGCGCGCAGGACCGCATCCAGGTGTTTCAGAAGGACGGTACATTCGTCGACGAGCTGTTCGTGCTGCCGAACACGACCGGGTCCGGCTCGGCGTGGGACATCGCGTTCTCACGCGACCCGAACCAGAGCTACATCTACCTGGCGGACGGGGTGAACCAGCGCGTCCACATCATCGACCGCGAGAACCTGGAGCACCTCACGAGCTTCGGCGACGGCGGGCGCCAGGCTGGACAGTTCTACGGAGCGCACAGCATCACGACCGACTCTCAGGGCAACATATACACAACCGAGACGTACGAAGGAAAACGGCTGCAGAAGTTCGTCTACCGCGGCCTGGGTCCGGTGACGGCCCGCAACCAGGGCACGCCCTGGCCACGCTAGTGCATATCACCCACCAGGCTGCGGGGGAACCGCAGCCTGGTGGCGCTCTCCCCTCCGCTATCGGCTCCCCACCGCTTCTCTCTCCTGCACACGCGCGCCAGTCAGCAGGTTCGTCATCCCGTAGTTGCCTTCGTGACAGGCATACTCGAACAGCGGCGCCTCGGTGCGCTTCATCGGGATCGCCGCGGTGAACGGCTGTGTGAAGGTGGCCGGGTCGTCGATAGTGAACTCGTAGAGCAACGTGCCTGCGTCGATCCGGATGAACCGCTCCACCAGATGCAGCGTCTCGCCAGACCCGAACGTGCCGACAATCGTGTAGAAGCTGCCGGTCTTGGCCGTGTAGTTCCGGCTCTCGACAACCAGGGTGTCGCCCTCCCAGTGACCGCGCGCATCGCCCATCCACTGACGCATCTCCTCTGGCAGCGGCGCACGCCCGTCGAGCGGCACGACCCGCGCCTCGTGGATCATCTCGCTGAAGATCACGACGTGGTCTGGGGTCTGAAACAGCTGCATGTTGTTGTTGTATGCGCTCGGCAGCATCGGCGGCCCGGAGTTGAACCCCAGCATGCAGCGCTCTGACAGCCCGAGATCTTCCGGGCCGTGTGCCGGTGAGCCGATCAGGACGCGTCCCCGCACCGGACGCAGACCGGAGGCCCGCTTGGCCCGCGCCCGTTCCTGCGCCTCGGCGGTCATCGACGGGAGCCGTCCGTCGAGTGGATCGACGATGAGCGACGTCCGCTTGTCGTCTGTCAGGTCGTTGCCCCAGTCCCACCAGAATTCGTTGTACGCCCGCTCGATGTCCCGACGCGCACCGCCGTCGCGCCGGTCCGCGTTGCGGCCTTCGATCGTCTGTTGCGTGAAGGCAGCCGCCTCCTCGTCGGTCAACACCGTCTTACCCTCAAGTGCGGCCGGGCGCTCTAGCGGGGTGATCGTCCGGAAGTCCCAGATGCCGCCGAGATCGGGCGTGCCCCACGGCGTGCGAGGCGCCTCGTCCTGCGCGGCGGCCACCACCGGCAGGCACACGACAACCACCACTTCAACGATCCGACGAACGACGGACGCGCGTTGATCTGGCATGAACTTCCCCCCCTGCCCCTCAAGCGAGTAATCAGAAGCCGACGAAGCCTTCCGGCTTCTCCTGTCTCCTGTCTCCTGCCTCCTGTAGAGCAAACCCGCCCGTCACCGATCGAACAACGTGAGGTCGACCGCGCCCGCCATCACGCGATATCCCTCGTCGCTCGGATGCAGCCAGTCGTCCGACTGATAGGCCTCGACCATCTTGCTGGGTTGAGCGGGGTCGCGCACGGCCGCGTCGAAATCGATCACCGCATCGTAGGCGCCCGAGGTCCGGACCCACTCGTTGAACGCCTGTCGCTTGGTCTCGCCGATGGGCCGGAAATAGAAGGCACCCTCGAACGGCGCGAGCGTGCCCCCATAGATCTTCAACCCTCTCGCATGGGCCCGTTCAATTAGCTGCGTGTGCCCCGCGATGATCTCCTCGACCGTCGGCGACTCCGACTCGAACGCCATGCCGATGTCGTTGGTCGACTCGAGCACGATGACGTGCGTGACCCCAGGCTGGTCCAGCACGTCGCGGTCCAGGCGGGAGAGAGCGCTCGGTCCGAATCGCGCGTTGGGATTCGGCGGTGGTGGCGCCGGCGCGTTCGCGTCGCGACGGAGAATGCCCAGACCGGCGTTGTCGCTCAACACGCGATTCCCGGCGATACCGACGTTGAGGACCCCGGGCGGCGTGTTGCCACGACGCGCCACCAGACGCCGCGCGAGAAAGTCGGGCCACCGACTGTTCGTGTCGGGCGTCGACGCCGTGCCGTCGGTAATCGAATCGCCAAGCGTGACGATGACCGGGGTACCCGCCGGAGCCGACACCTCGACCCGAGCCAGATAGAACCAGGACTGGAACGACCGCTCGACCGGGAGCTCGGCGGCGCCAGTGTGATCCCCGGTCGACGACAGGTAGTTGGTCGTCAGACCGGCCGAATGAATCGTGACGCCCGCGGGATCCGCCTGGGAATCGCCCGGCAGATAGAGATCGATCGCGAGGTCTCCCAGGGCCGGAACGCCCAGCTCCACTGCATCACTCAGCGCCATCGACCCGGCCGCAATCGTCGCCGTGGGCTGCCCATCGAACCGGAGCGCGCGCGCCGTGCCGGAGTCGATCGTTGCGCCATCGACGCGCAACGCGACATGCGCCGCGCCGATCTCGAGCGGCCGGCTGCCGAACAGGTTCGTCACCGCGACACGCACGGCAGTGCCGCCGATGCTCGTGCGCACGATCTGACGCACTGTCTGGTTCTGAATCCGCACCGGTCCGACGCCCTGCCCCCCCGGAGCACCATCCTGAGGTGGCGGCAGCACGACCGCCGCCGTGGCCCACGTGCCGACCCACGTGTTCCCGTCGTCCTGCGCACTCGCAACGGACGAAAACGACACAACCGCCAGCGCCGCGAGCAGCGCGACGACCAGCGAATGGCGTAGCAAGCAGTGTCTCTGCCACAGTGATCCGAGTCTCATGCGGTGTTACTCCTTTTGTCGGGTTCCGTGAGCATAGCACTCAGACTCCCGTTCAGGCTGCTTTGGCCGGATCGCAGTTCAAAAGGGGGCGAGACGTGGGTGCAAAAAAAACGCCGGTGGAGGTAGGAACCTCCACCGGCGCGTTGTACGACCCTCCCTGGAAACGTTACCAGGTCGTTGTCGCGGAGAGACGGAGAATGCGTCCGTTGTTGATGTTCGACGCATATTCACCAATGCTGCTCTGGCGTCCAACCGCCGTCACCCGGCTCGAGCGATGGCTCCGCTCGAACCCGGCGTTGGTCATGTTGAA
>JASLOY010000222.1 GCA_030745255.1 Vicinamibacterales bacterium | reverse complement strand
CGAGGCGGTGACGGCGGTGCTCGACGGCGCGCGTGGCCGTCTCGTCGAGGCGCGGTCCGTGCGTCCACGACCTCATCTCGATGACAAGGTGCTGGCCGGGTGGAATGGGCTGATGATTGCCGCCTGTGCGCGGGTGGCGCGTGTCACACCGCTCGACGATGCCGCGTCGGATGACGCGCTCGAGACGGCGACACGCGCGGCGCGGTTCTTGCGCGACCATCTCTGGAACGCGGGGCGGGGCGTGCTGCTGCGCCGGTTTCGCGACGGGCACGCCGACATCGACGGATATAGCGAAGATTACGCATTCCTCGTCTGGGGGCTGCTCGAGCTGTTTCAGGCCGGCGGTGACCCGGTGTGGCTCGATTGGGCGAGCGAGCTGCAGGAGGTCCAGAATCGCCTGTTCTGGGACGAGGCGGACGGGGGCTGGTTCAGCACGAGTGGAACCGACCCGACGGTGCTGCTGCGGCTGAAGGAGGACTACGATGGGGCCGAGCCCTCGGGCGGATCTGTCGCAGTGTGGAACCTCCTGGCATTGACCCATCTTGCGGGTGGCAACGATGCCGGTGAGTACGCCAACCGAATCGAGCGCGCACTGCGCCGGGCCGCGCCGTCGGCCCAGGCAGCCCGCGTCGTGCCGATGTTGATGGCTGCGGCGTCGACCTATCGGGCCGGGGTGCCGCAGGTGATCATCGTAGGGTCGCGGAAAGAAGCCGCGACCGTGGCATTGCACCGGGCGCTGACGGCGTGTTATCTGCCAGGTGCCGTCAGCCTGGTGGTCGAGCCGGGCGCCCACTTGGCGGCGGTGGCAGCGCGTCTGCCCTGGGTTGGCGCCATGGAGCCGCACGATGGGCAGCCCACCGCGTATCTGTGTCGCGACGGCGCCTGTCAGGCCCCGGTCACCGACCCCGAAGCGTTGCGGGCGCAGCTTGAAGAGCTGGTTGCACACCGGCAATCGGGTGGGTCGCAAGGGCCTTCAGCCCCTTCTGACTTCTGACTTCTTCAAGTCACGGTAGACGAGGATCTCACTATGACTTTCGATGTAGAAGTGCTGCTGAAGGGCACCGATGCGGTGGTGACCGAATCGGTGAGCCACGACGGCCCGGCGCCGTCTGGCTGGACCGATACCGACGTGCGCGAAGTACTGCTATCTACCTTACGGGTGTTCGACCGCGTCAACAGCGGGGACCCCAACGGGAGCGGCGAAGTCTCGCTGCGCGGGCTGAGCTGGATTGTGACCGAAGCGGATCCGGGCGTAGCCATCGCCATCGAAATCCCAAGTGGTGCGGTGGCGGCCGGCCCGTTCGCGCTGCCGGCCGACGAGCTGACTCAGATGATTACCCGGGTCATCTCGTCCGATCGCGGGTCCGCAGGCGTGCACTAGACTCCTTGAGTGGTGCGAATGGGGCCTGGTGAGTCAACTTTTGTTCGCGTTTCCTCTGCTCTCGGGCCGCCAGGGAGTCTAGCCCCCCGCGTAGCGGGGCCATTGAAGATTGGTAGCCTAGCGAGGCGGGAGCCGACGGCATCTGGGTGGTCTGAGGCGGAGCCTCGCTAGGATCAGCCGCGAAGCCTCAGGTTTCTCCTGTCTCCTGCCCCCCGCCTCCAGTCTCCTCCAGGGCATCTGCAATTGGCATCACCGGAGCAACGTTGAACTCGAGGTCCTTCTGCAGGCGCTCCAGCTCGCCACGTGCGTGCAGGGCGCGTAGTGCCTCGGCGATCGCGGGGTCGAAGTGTTGGCCGGCGTCCTCGACAATCATCGTCACTGCACGATTCACGTCATAGGCGCCACGATACGAACGATCGGAGCTCAATGCGTCGACCACGTCGGCCACCGCCAGCAGGCGTCCAAGCCAGGGAATCTGCTCACCGGCGTGCCCGTCCGGGTATCCGGTGCCGTCCCATTTCTCGTGGTGCGATCGCACCCCGGGCATGATGGCATCCATGCCGCCGACGCTGATGTGACTCAGGATGCGCACGCCGTGCTCCGGGTGCTTTCGCATCTCCTGATGCTCGGCATCGGTCAGCGGGCCCGGCTTGTTCAGTATCGCCTCGGGTACGCCAATCTTGCCGATGTCGTGGAGCAAGCCGGACAGCTTCACGGTGCGCATGTCGGCTTCGCTGTGGCCCAGCTCGCGAGCCAGCGCGACGGCCGCCGTGGCGACGCGCTCGGAGTGTCTGTGGGTGTAGCCATCCTTGGCGTCGATGGTGGCGACCATCGCCCGCATGGTGTCGAGAAACAGCCGCTGCAATTGGTCGGCCAGCTCGGCGCGATGCAGTGCCACACCCGCCTGACTGCCGATATGGGCAAGCAGCTCCATGTCCGCCTCGGTGAAGCGCCGCTCAGCGCCGCGCTTGTCGGCGTAGATCACCCCGCGCACGTCGTTGTCTGCGGTGATCGGTGCGCAGACAGCCGAGCGAATGTCCTGCGCCACGATGCTCTCGGCGTCTTGATACCGAAGGTCGGCGGCAGCGTTCTCGATGAGTACCGACACGCCGTTGTTCAGCACGTCGTTGGTCACCGTGCGGCTGACCGCGATCTCGGTCGTTGCCGACGAGGAGTCTCGCGTGCGCGCGACGGCTACGCGCAGGTCGGTGTCTGCGCTGCCCGAGTCGCGGAGCAGAAGGGCTGTGCGGTCGGCGTCGAGTGTGCGCAGGATGGATGCGATGACACCCTCGAACACGCCGGCGACGTCGCGCGCGGTCGCCAGTGTCTGCGAGATCTGATATGCGGTTTCGAGCGTCTGGTGGGCACGATACAACTTGTCGCGGGATGCGGTCATCTCGCGCGTCATGGTGCCTGGGCGCGGGGTCTCGACGACCTTGCGTAGCACCATCGACGATTCGCTGTCGGTCGCCGCGCCGGTCTCGTCGGGCGCGGTCTGACCGATGCACTGGAAGGTCGTCTCGCCGACCGTGAGACTGTCGCCGGGGCGCAACTCTCCGCGCTCGAGGCGTTCGCCGTTGACGAAAGTCGAATTCAACGTGCCGAGGTCGATCACCGTCAGGTGCCCCGATTCGTTGGCCAGACGGCAATGCTCACGCGAGACTCCTTCGTCGGCGACGACGACGGTGCACTCGGCTGAGCGTCCGATGGTCAGCGCGCCTCCGTCTCCGATGGCGAAGCGGCGACCGGTGTCCTGCCCATGCTGAATGACGAGCTCGAAGTCCATGCGGCGTCCACCCCAGGCAATCATTATGGCCTGTCACAGAACGCCTGCAGCCTCGTCGGTACACGTCGGGCCGCTATTCGTCCCGCGCGCGTGCAGCCTGTTCGGTACATGTCGGGAAGCAATTCTTCCCACCTCTCGTGAAAATTCCCAACAGGTTCTGCCGGATTTCCGGCGTTACAGTCCTGAATCTGCCAGAAATGACGCGTTTCTATGCGGCATCGCAGTTGCAGGGTCGGGGGGGATATTCTGCTCGATATAGCCGAGAACAGCGTTTCACTAGTGGGAAAGGGGCGACAGATGGTTCGATCGACGTGCTGGCGGGGAATGGGATTGAGCGCGGTGGCGCTCGGGGTGGCTCTGGCTGTGCCAACTGCCGCGGTGGCGGGTGGAGCCGAAGAGGCCGCACCGACATTCACCAAGGACGTTGCACCAATCTTTCAGCAGAAATGCGAGGCATGTCACAGACCGGGCTACATCGCTCCGATGTCGCTCGTGACCTACCAGGAGGTTCGCCCCTGGGCACGGTCAATCAGGGAGCGCGTCTCGACGCGGCAGATGCCGCCGTGGCACATCGACCCGGCTGTCGGGGTTCAGGAATTCAAGAACGACCGGTCCCTGACCCAGGAGGAGATCGATACCGTGGTCCGGTGGGTCGACGCCGGTGCACCGCGTGGCAACCCGGAGGACATGCCGCCGCCGATGGTGTTCGCTGATGACGACGTCTGGAACTACGCCGATTTCTTCGGTGGACCGCCCGACCTGGTCGTCTACTCGACGCCGTACACGATGCCGGCGCTCGCCCAGGACCACTGGTGGCGACCGGAGGTGCCGACCGGCCTGACCGAGGACCGGTGGATTCGTGGCATCGAGATTCGCCCATCGACCGTGCCTGGACGCAAGATCACCCACCATGCTCTGGCGCGGCTTCAGCAAGAAGAAGATGACGATGACGCGCTCGGCGCTGCCTCCGACATCGGCCCCGGGCTGCTGATGGAATGGGCGGTCGGCAAGCAGGGCGAAATCATGCGCCCCAACAGCGGCAAGCTGCTGAAGGCCGGCTCGAGCATCGTCTGGGACATCCACTACCACGCCGTGGGTGAGGAGATTACCGACACCGTGGAGCTGGGGCTCTACCTCTATCCGAAGGACGAGACGCCCAAGTACCGACAGGTGCTCAGGTCGTGGAGCACGTTCGAGGGCGGCCGCGAGTCGCTGTCGATTCCGCCGAACAAGGTCACCGTGACCGAGGCGTTCCACGTGCTGACACAGAACGGCCGCATCGAGAACTTCCAGCCGCACCTGCATCTGCGCGGGCGAGGTATGCAGATGGAGGCGATTCTGCCGACGGGCGAGCGCCAGGTGCTGAGCCTGGTCAGCAAGTTCGACTTCAATTGGCACAACAACTACGTCTACGCGGACCACGCGGCGCCGCTGCTGCCCAAGGGCACGGTGCTGGCCTTCAAGGCCTGGTATGACAACACCGCTGGGCTACGCGGCAACCCCGACCCGAACCAGTGGGTGGGCTGGGGCGACCGCACGGTGGACGAGATGGGCCATGCCTGGGTAAACGTGACGTATCTGGATGACACCGACTACGAGGACGCCGTGGCGGAGCGCGAGGAAGTGCTTGCCGCGATGGAGACGGGCGAAAACTAGGTCCGCGCGCACCGTCGACAGATCTGAAGGGGGCCGTTCCAATGGGGCAGCCTCCGGACTGCAGAACTCAACGAGAGGAGATTCCGATGCGCGCGAAGAAAGTAGTCCCTCTGGCAGCCCTCGCCGTCGCAGTCGTGCTGTTGCTCGGCACGGGCGCTACGGCACAGCAACTGCCACTCGAGCCGCCCCACAAGGACTTTGGTCAGGCCGTGTGGCCTGTGTACGAGGGCTGGTATGACAACCCGGACGGCAGCTACACGTTTCTGATTGGGTACTTCAACCCGAATAGAGAGCAGACGTTCGACATTCCGGTGGGGGAGAGTAATTTCTTCTCGCCGGGCGAGCCCGATCGCGGACAACCGACTCACTTCGCCACGACGCGTGGCTGGGCGGTGTTCGGCGTGCGTGTGGGCGCCGACTACGCGAACAAGGCCAAGGAGCTGACCTGGACACTGGTCACCAACGACCAGACAACTTCAATTCCGATGCACACCGATCCGGGCTGGTATGTGGAGCCGTTCGAGGATGCCGCCAACAAGAACCGGCCGCCGGCGCTCCGATTCGAGGCAGGGGGCAAGGCCTTCGAGGGACCGCCTGTTGATGGCATCGCGGCGTCGTATACCGCGACGGTGTCCAAGCCCCTGACGGTAACGATGTGGACCGACGACTTCAAGGGCGCCGGCTATGACGTGGCGTCGCCGCAGACCACGACGAGCAACACGCCTGCGCAGAATCGCCGGCGTCGCCCCGGCCTGGTGCTGCGGTGGACAAAGCTGCATGGTCCCGGCGAGGTGACGTTCGGCGAGCAGCGCCAGACGTTCCAGGAGTCGAAGCAGACGCCGGAGAACGAGCTGACCTTCTCTGAGCCTGGCGAGTACATCGTGCGCGTGGAGGCGCTTGACGAGACTGGGTCCGGAGGCGGCGGGTCGCAGTGCTGCTGGACCTCGGCGCACCTCCGGGTGAACGTCAGCGCGCCGTCGAACGCGACAGGGGAGTAGCGAGGCCTCGTATCGCCTCGAGTAGCTCGGTAGCAAGGCCCATGAGGGCCGTAGGGAACAGTCTTACGGGTAACAGGTAGCGAGTCGGAAGACTGGGGTTGTAATTGCTTCCAGCTTCGCCAACGAAGAAACCTGTTGCTCGTCGCGCCGGTCGGGTCGAGGGACCCCGGCCGGCGCACTTTTTTTAGTCGGGGCGGCGCCCCGAAGCCCACGCTGGCGCTACCGGGGCCCATCGCCCCGCGCATTGTCGCGCGGCTGGGGCCCGTGCCGACTGCTCATCCTGGCCCTCCTCAGACGGGGCTGCGCCGGAACCCGCCCAAAGTCTAGGTTGTCTCGTCGGCCCGGCCGGACAAGATCCCGTCTGCACCGGTGCTGACGCAGAGAAGCGTGACGATGGGTGTCGGCTGCAAACGGTAAGATCAGGATGTTCCATGTCTACCCCTGATCAGTCGTCCCACGGGGCGGCCCCCGTCGACAGCGACCATGTCGACGACGACCAGCCTGGCGTGCTGCGGGTGTTTCA
>JASLOY010000221.1 GCA_030745255.1 Vicinamibacterales bacterium | reverse complement strand
ATCCCGGGACGATGTGACACCCGGTCGCCGAGCCCGACCTCGTCGAGCAGGGCTTCGGCACGCGGCTGGGCGACCTGTGGCGTCACCCGGGCAATTCGTAGCGGCATCGCCACATTCTCCACCGCCGTGAACTCCGGCAACAGATGATGAAATTGAAAGACGAAGCCGACCTGCCGGTTGCGGAACGTAACCCGAGCGTCGTCGTCCGCCTCCGTCATGTCGATGTCGCCGATCCGGATCGTACCGCCGTCGGTCCGGTCGAGCCCGCCGACCAGCTGCAGCAGGGTGCTCTTACCAACACCCGAAGCCCCGACGATGGCAACCATTTCGCCCTTCTCGACGGCCAGATCGAGCCCTCGCAACACCGGCAGCTGCCGGTCGCCCACGGCGTAGGTCTTATAGAGCGCACGCACATCGAGGAAAGACATGAGGGAAACGCGGTCTAGGAATTCTCGACGCAGAAGTCGGAAGTCGGAAGGTAGAAGTCAGGAGAGAACGGGATGCTACGCGGCATTGCTCACTTTCAGGGCCGGGCACGCAAGTCGGACACGAGCACACGAGCACTCAAACGATGATGCGCAGCCTCGGGTTTCATTCTGCCTTCTGACTTCCGCCTTCTGACTGCTGCCCTACTCGTATCTCAACGCCTCGGCCGGATCGAGACGGGACGCCTGACGAGACGGATAAATGGTCGCCACGAGACAGACGAGCACGGCCGCGGTCACCACAAGCAGGAAGTCGAGTGGCTCGATTCGAAACGGCACCCAGGCGATGTTGTAGACGTCCATCGGTATCTGAATCAGCTGATACCGGTCGGCAACGTACGAGACGACCAGCCCGCTCACGGCACCGACCAGTGTGCCGACCACCCCGATGATTCCACCCTGCAGGACGAAAATGCGCCGGATGCTCCGGCCTGTGGCTCCCATGGTCTTGAGAATGGCGATGTCCCGGCTCTTCTCCATGACGAGCAGAATCAACGACGCGACGATGTTGAGGGCCGCGACCATCATGATGAGTCCGATGGTGATGCCAATCGCCATTTTTTCGAGCCACAGCGCCGAGAAGAGCGCCTGATTGAGGCGGCCCCAGTCCTCGGCCAGATACCCGGCGCCCAGCGTGTCGGTCACCGCACCCGCCACAGCGGGGGCCTCGTCGAGGTCGGCCACGCGGAGCTGCATCATGTCCACTCGATCTTTCCTGAACAACCGACTGGCGACATCCAACGTGACGAACCCGTAGGCGTTGTCGTACTCATACAGCCCGAGACTGAAGATACCGACCACCTTCAGCCGGCGCCGCCGTGGCATCAAACCCATCGGTCCCAGGGTCACGCTTTGCGGTGTCAGAACCGAGATGTCGTCGCCCACGAACGCTCCGAGCTTCAGCGCGAGGTCCTCGCCGATGACCACACTGCCGAGCACCGCGTCGTGCTCCTCCCACAGCGCCGCCAGGCTCCCGTGCAGGACTGAGTCGTCCAGGTCGGTGACCTGACCCTCGAGCTTGATGTCTATCCCTTTCAGTGTGACGAACTCCTCGATGCCAGGGGTCATGGCGACCGCCCGACCAAGGATCGAGGGCGCCGCGCCGACCACCCCCGGCACGGTCATCAGCCGCGCCGCCTCTTCCTGATAGTCGTCGAACCCGCCGCTCGTGATCTTGTGGACGTAGACGTGGGCCTGCGCGCCGATGAGCTTGTCTCGAATGTCCTGCTGCATACCGGTCATCAACGCCATCGCGATGACGAGCGCCATGACGCCAACGGCGACCCCGCCCGTCGATACCAGCGAGATGAGCGAAATGAACGCCTGGCGGCGTCGCGCGAACAGATACCGGGTGGCAACGTAGAGCTCGAAGGGTGTGGTCATGGGCGCGGGCTCTTGGCTTTGGCTTCGGGTAGCAGGCCACGGGCGCACGAGACTGACGGGCGCACCGTGTCCCTACACTCTACAGACGTTCTCGGCACGGCATTCGGTTGCCCTTAACACACAGCCACGCCGTGCGCGATCATTCGGCCTCGCTCGGGTCGCCGCCGGGGCCAGAAGCCTGACCAGGAGGCGCGCTACCGCCATCGGCTCCGCTCTTTCTGGCGCGCATGAGCGGAAACAGAATCACATCGCGAATCGACGGGCTGCCGGTCAACACCATCACGAGCCGGTCGATCCCGACACCTTCACCGGCCGTGGGCGGCAGACCGTATTCGAGCGCCCGGATGTAGTCCTCGTCCATCTGATGTGCCTCGAGGTCCCCACCCTCGCGATCGCACAGCTGGGCCTCGAACCGGCGGCGTTGCTCGACCGGGTCGTTGAGCTCGCTGAACGCATTTGCCAGCTCCATGCCGGCCACGAACAGCTCGAACCGCTCCACGGTGTCCGGGTCGTCGTCACGCTGCTTGGACAGCGGCGACACCTCGGTCGGAAAGTCGTGAATGAAGGTCGGCTGCACGAGCGCACGCTCACACAGCGCCTCGAACATGTCGACCGTAACCCTGCCCGGCCCCTGGTCTGGTCGCGGATCTAATCCAAGACGCGTGGCCAGCGCCACCACGGTCTCCCGTGTCCGGAGATCCTGTTCGGAGATGGCCGCACCGATTTTCTCTGTGACCGCCTCGCACACCGCCCGCCTGAGCGTCAGACGCTGATATGGCGGGCGGAACGAGATGCTCTGCCCGCCGAACGACAGGTCGTCGCCCCCGGTGGCCTCGCGCGCAACAGTCGACAGCAACTGCTCGGTCATCGTCATCAGGTCCCGGTAGTCGCCATAGGCCTGATAGAACTCCAGCATGGTGAATTCCGGGTTGTGTTGGGTCGAGATCCCCTCATTCCTGAAGTTACGATTGATCTCGAAGACCCGTTCGACACCGCCGACGACCAACCGCTTGAGATACAGCTCGGGCGCGACCCGCAGATAGAGCTGCATGTCCTGGGCGTTGTGATGCGTGACGAACGGTCGCGCCAGCGCGCCACCGGCGACCGGCTGCATCATCGGCGTCTCGACCTCAAGAAAATCGCGGTCGACCAGAAAAGCCCGGATCGCGGTCATCACCCGTGCGCGTACCTCAAACACCCGACGCGAGTCCGGATTGACGATCAGATCCACATACCGTTGTCGGTACCGGGTCTCGACATCGGTCAGCCCATGCCATTTTTCGGGCAGCGGCACGAAACACTTGGCGAGAAACTCGAGTCGCGCGACCCAGACCGTCAGCTCTTTGGTCCGCGTTCTGAACAGCCGCCCCTCGACCCCTATGAGATCGCCGATATCGAGCAGCGCCGCGATCGCGAAGTCCCGCTCCGACAAGGCATCCTGCCTCAGATAGACCTGCAGTCGAGATACCCCGTCGGAGATGACGAGGAACTTGGCCTTGCCAAAGCTCCGGATCATCAGGATCCGGCCAGCCGTCATGGTCTGGATCTGCGCGGCGTCCAGATCGTCGCCACTGGTGTCAGCATGCGCGGTGACGATCGCCGAAGCCGTGTCGGTGCAGCGAAATCTGTGCGGGTAGGCTGGCACTCCAAGGTCGACGAGCGCCGCCAGGTTGGCGCGCCGCTGTGCGAGCTGGTCACTCTCTCGATGTTCGGACATGGACAAGTCTGGGTGGGCTTTGGGCGTTGGGCGCCAGGCTACGAGCTTCAGGCTTTAGGCTTTGGGCTCTGGGCTTCGAGTTCCGGTCGGTCAGACTGCTTCTCAAGGGCACGCTTGACAGCATCGAGCACGCCGTTGACAAAGCGAGCGGACTGATCTCCGCTGAATGTCTTGGCCAGCTCCACCGCCTCGTCGATAACGACAGCCGGGGGCGTTACGCCGGCCAACAGCTCGTAGACCGCCAGTCGCAGAATGGTCCGGTCCACCACCGCCATCCGCGAGAGGCGCCAGTTGTCGGCGGAAGACTCGATGAGCGGGTCGATCCGATCACGCGCCTCGATCGCGCCCCGAAACAGACCGGTCGCGAACACCTGACGGCCCTCGGGCGCCGGATTCTCGACCCAGTAGCGGTCCACCGCCTCGTCGAGCTCCGTCCCGACCGCACCACCGACCTCCCGCTGGTAGAGCAACTGGAGCGCCGCCACGCGGCTACGATGGCGATCGTCACGAACCGACCGGGCGGCACTCACCCACCGAGCTCCGGCACGACGGGGGGCATGAGCTGCCGGAACAGCCGGGTCATTGCCAGTACCGCCTCGGCCGCCTCCCGGCCCTTGTTCGACGGACCGTCCGCTGCGCGCGCCAACGCCTCCTCGGCCGAGTTGGTCGTGAGCACCCCGAACGTCATCGGCGTCCCGCTGTCCATCGCCGCCTCGGTGATGCCGAGCGCCACAGCCGGGGCGATGATGTCGAAGTGCGGCGTCTCGCCGCGAATCAGACACCCGAGGCCTATGACCGCGTCCACCCCGCCAAAGGCTGCCATGCGACGCGCCGCCTGGGGAATCTCGAAGGCCCCAGGCACCTTCGCCACCACAATCGCGTTGTCGGACACGCCGGCCGCCTTCAACGCCTTGATGGCACCGTCCCGCAACCGGGCGGTGACAAAGTCGTTGTACGTCGACACGACAATGCCAACCCGGAAGTCGCCCGCCTCGCCGATACCAGTCAGGGTCTCCATATCTGTCGCCAAACACGCACTATAGAGAACGGTTCCAGAAGCCAGAAGGTAGAAGGCCGTAGAGAAGCTGACTTCTGACGTCCTACGAATCCTCCTCAGCGACCCGTGAACCGCGGCTTCCGCTTTTCGAGAAAAGCCGCCGTGCCTTCGCGCACGTCCTCGGTCCCGTACATCAGACCGAACGTCGATGCCTCGAACACCGCCGCTTCGGCGATCGACATATCGAGGCCATGATGCACCGCTTCGAGGATCCGGCGCACCGCCACCGGCGCCTGAGCCGCGAGCGCCGCGGCAAGTCGGCTCGTCTCGTCGGCAAGAGCCTCGGGTGGCACCACGCGGTTGACCAGACCGATGCGCCGGGCCTCCTCGGCGTCGATCGGTGCGCCGGTCAAGAGCATTTCGAGCGCACGGCCCCGACCAATCAGACGCGGCAGACGCTGCGTACCACCGAATCCGGGGATGAGTCCCAGGGCGATCTCCGGCTGACCGAGCTTCGCCGTCGTCGCAGCGACGCGGAGGGTGCACGACATGGCGATCTCGCAGCCTCCCCCGAGCGCAAACCCGTTGATCGCGGCGATAACCGGCTTCCCCAATTCCTCAATCAGGGCACATAAGCGGTGACCGGCGTCCGCCACCGCTCTGGCGCCGGTCGGTGTCAACTGCGCCAGCTCGCTGATGTCCGCGCCAGCGATGAACGCGCGGTCACCGGCTCCAGTGAGCACGACACAGCGGGTGCCCTCATCCTGCCCCAGATCGGTCATCACCGCCGTCAGGGTCTGGACGGTCTGCGCGTCGAGGGCATTGAGCACCGCCGGGCGGTCGAGGGTGACCGTCGCGACGGCCCCGTCACGCGTTGTCAATACTTGATCCGTGCTCATGGCTGTCCCCTGACCGTCACTATACTCCAGGCCCAAATAAGGCCGACGGCGACTGTTGCTCCGATGGCGTCGGCGCTCAGGTCGGCGATCTCGGCCGTGCGCCCTGGCACGAACCATTGATGCACCTCGTCAGTCACGCCATAGAGGATCGTCAGCACCACGGCCAGCCACGCGGCACGGACGGTCACCCCATGCCAGCGGGCACCGGCGAACCCCCGCAGCAGGGTGGCGGCAAGGACGCCAAACTCCAGCGCGTGCGCCACGCCGTCGTCAACCGCAGCTGCGGCGGTTGGAAGGTGCGCCAGCGAGGAGAGGACAAAGATGACCGCCATCATCGCCCAGGCCGGCCCCCAGAGCCACACTCGGTGCTTCACGTCCGACACAGGTTCCAGATCAGAGCGGAAAGGGAAAGAAGATCCAGGCCAGCACGACGGCCGAGGCCACAAAGCTTCCGAAGAGGATGCCGCCCAGCTTCACCTGCTCCACAGGCTCGTCCTTGGTGAGGACCGCGAAGATCAGCGACACAAAACCGGCAAAGACCAGTAACAGGAAGAAGTGGCTCTGCATAGGACCTAGACGACCTTGGTCATTTCCGACCGAGCGCCACGTCGTAGGCGTCGAGGCACACCAGCATGTTGAGCAGCCCGGACACGATGGTGAACGTGTTGCCGTACTCGAAGGTCGTGGCCACGACCACACCCTCGCCGAACCCGCCGACTCTGGCCAGCACGTAGGGTAGGCCGTTGCCAAGGTCCGCGAACGCCGCCAGCAGCAGCAGCGCCGCGCGCCGCATCGGGGGCGCAGTCTGCGCTGTGCACCGCGGGCCCAGTCATCATTGTCCAGTGTCCAGTCCAGAAGCACACACTGGCA
>JASLOY010000220.1:6135-6402 GCA_030745255.1 Vicinamibacterales bacterium | reverse complement strand
TGTCTGTTCGATATCGCGTAATCGACCGATGCCTTCGAACAGCGTTTCCCGCGCCACGAACTGGTTGTCTTCGATCTCGACTCGAAACAGGCTGCGCGCCTTCAATGATCCAACCAGGTAATCTCCCTTCCACTCCGGGAACTGGTCACTGTCGCTGATGATGAAACTGGACACGGCTGGCGACGGCGTCAGGTCGACCACCGGCTGTTCGATGTCGGACAGCTCGAACGCAACACCCAAGTCCTTGCCATACTCTACCGGTGTGCC
>JASLOY010000220.1:0-6125 GCA_030745255.1 Vicinamibacterales bacterium | reverse complement strand
ATAATCGAGGCCGAGCGAAAACAAGGGCCAGCCATAGTTGCGCCCAGGCAACAACAGGTTGATTTCATCGCCGCCTCGGGGCCCATGTTCGCTGCCCCAGAGCTGGCCCCCGGTCATGTCGAATTCCAACCCCTGGGGGCTGCGATGGCCATAGGTATAGATGCTCTGATAGACATCGTCTCGACCAACAAAGGGATTGTCTTGCGGAATTGTGCCATCGTCATTGATGCGATGAATCTTGCCCCAGGGTGTCGACAGGTCTTGAATGCCCTGCATGCCGCCTTTCGAGCCTACCGAAAAAAAGACATGGCCTCGGTCATCGAACACGGCACGGCCACCGGCGCCAACGTCTCCCGCGAAGCTGTAGTGCTCCATGTCGGCCTGCCAGATGATTTCCTCGTCGATCCATTCGCCATTGTCGACTTTGCCGCGCACCAGCCTGTTCATGGACACCGGGCGCTCCCGCTCTCGGCTGAGCTCGGTGCAATCCTCGCAACGGTGACCGTGGTATAGGTAGATCCAACCGTTCTCTTCGTAGTTCGGGTGTAAGAGGATGTCGAACAGCCAGCCCATGCCGCGTTCGATATCGATGCGCGATTCCATCTGGTAGATATCGTCATACGCCTGCGGCGTTCCCCGTATCAATTCCGATCTGTTTCCATCCGGACTGATGACGCGCACTCCTTTGGTCTTTTCGGTGACGAGCAGGCTGCCGTCCGGCAGCGGTGCCAGGGAAAAGGGAAGAGGGTCCAGATCGTCGACCAGCGTTTCCAGTCGGAAACTGTGGAGTTCAGTCTCAAACTCACCTTCTGGAATGGAAAGTGGCGCATCATAGTTCGACGTCACATAGCCAACGTTGGCGCGCGTCTCCAGCACGTACATCGCAAGGCCCTGGATTTCCACCGGGCTGAAGATGTCGTCCCAACTGGGCATGCCGGAGTCGACATAGCCATTGGCTATACTGGCAACGACGTCGGCCATGGCTTCCCCATGGACGAGCTCACTCCGAAGTGGCGTTCCTTGCGCTGCGCCTTCCAGATCTTCACCATGGCACACCGCGCAGTTCTCCTGAAACATCAATCGCGATTCGGTGACACCGGAGTAGGCCACGGGTTCCTGTTGTGCCGAAGCGCTGGTCGCCGCGATGAGAGCCGCGGGAAGAAGAAGCCAAGAGAATGTGAAGCACAGGTGTGTCTTGTTCATGGTTAGTCCCGATCTATTGCGGTGCGTGGACAGGATGCGTACCCACATCATGGTAACGGTCGTCCTACCACTGGGCGAGCCCGAACTCCGGGTCCCTCCAACGACCGGGCAGATGACGTACCGGGGCTCTGCGTTCAGCAAGCATGCCGGCGGAAGAGCGCCCAGGTCAAGGTGTTGCACTTCGTTGACCTTGAGTCGAGGCATACGTCGACCAGTCCGGCGGGGACAAGAGAACGGCACCAGCCGGTCGGTGCCGCAGCCGGCACACCACCACCGGGCAGCCGCTCGCCGGAGGGCCGCAGCGGCAGGTGCACGCGACCCCGTCATCGTCCCGTTCCGGGGCGCCAAGCGCGATATGATCCACGGCTGACGCGCGGCACCTGGGGCCCGCCTCGGGGCGGCCTAATGACCTGGAGGTGTTTGAAATGACAGGCGGACTCTTCGTGACCCGAACGCGTCTCGCGCACCTACTCGTGCTCACATTGGCGCTCGCCTTCGTGCTGCCCACCCTCGGTCCGGTCGCGCCCGATTCCGCGTCGGCCCAGGCTGGTGACGACGGCTTCGTTCCCGTCACCGACGCCATGCTCGATGATCCGGCGCCCGGCGACTGGCTCAGCTGGCGCCGCACCGCGAACGGGTGGGGCTACAGCCCGCTCGACCAGGTGAACCGCGACAACGTCGACAGCCTCCGGCTCGTGTGGACGCGGCCCCTGCGGGCGGGCGGTCAGGAGGGTACGCCGATCGCGTACGACGGCACGCTGTACTTCCCGAACCCGAACGACATCATGCAGGCGATCGATGCGGTGACCGGCGATCTCAAGTGGGAGTACCACCGTGAGATTCCTGACGACGCCCCTGAGGTGCTTGGTGGGGCGAGGCTGGTGTCGGTGAACCGGAACATTGCCATCTATGGCAGCACGATCATCGACACCGGCAACGACGGCTACGTGTACGCGGTCGATGCGGTCACGGGGGAGTTAGCGTGGGATACGGAGATCTTCGACCACGACACGACCCCCACCCGTCACACGGTCGGTCCCATGATCGCGGGCGGTCGGGTGATCTCCGGGCGGAGCTGCCGCCCACGGGGGGGACCGGAGACCTGCGCCATCGTGGCGCACGACGCCGCCACCGGTGAGGAACTCTGGCGACGGCGGCTGATTCCCGCGCCGGGCGAGCCGGGCGACGAGACATGGGGCGGGGTGCCCTACGAGGAGCGGCTGCACGTTGGTTCGTGGATGGTGCCGAGCTACGACGCGGAGCTCGACCTCGTCTACGTCGGGAAGTCAGTCACCTCGCCGGCGCCGAAGTTCATGCTGGGCGGTGTCGACAACAAGCACCTGTACCACAATTCGACGCTGGCGCTCGACGGCGGGACCGGCGAGATCCGATGGTACTACCAGCACCTCAACGATCACTGGGACCTCGACCACCCGTTCGAGCGCATGCTCGTCGACACGGCCGTGGCCCCGGATCCGGACGCGGTGGCCTGGATCAACCCGCGTCTGCAGCCTGGTGAGACGCGGAAGGTGATTACTGGCATCCCGGGCAAGACCGGCGTGGTCTACACCCTCGATCGAGAAACCGGTGAGTTTCTCTGGGCCACGCCGACGATCACGCAGAACGTCATCTCGGACATCGACGGGGCCACCGGCGAGGTCACCGGGAACGCCGAGGTCACCTTCACCCGAATGGGCCAGGAGGTGCTCTCATGCCCCGGGTGGGGCGGCGGCAAGAACTGGCCGGCCGGTGCCTACAGCCCGCTCACCAACACCATGTTTGTCCCGATGCAGAACATGTGCGCCCGGGTCCTGTCGACAGAGACCGACCCCGAGAGACTCACGCTGTACCAGCTCGCCGCACGTTTCCAGCTGGCGCCGGGCAAGGAAGACCGTGGGAGCGTCTGGGCGATCTCGGCGGAAACGGGTGAAGCCACCTGGTTGTACGAGCAGCCGGCCGGGACCCAGGCGGTGGTGGCCACCGGTGGGGGATTGGTGTTCGGGGGCGACGCCAACGGGCGTTTCCGTGCCTTCGACCAGGAGACGGGAGAGGTGCTGTGGGAGATCAACCTCGGCTCGCCCGTGCTCGGCTTTCCGATCACCTACGCGGTCGACGGACGGCAGTATGTAGCGGCAAGCACTGGCGACGCCAACAACCTGTTTGTCTTCGCCTTGCCGGACTGAGCGACCAGTCGACGGTAGGGTTCGAACGGTTCCTCGATTCGTCTCCAGAAGAGTGGAAATGGACAGCGTTTTTGTGACTCCCATTGACACACGACCGCCCTCCGCGTGGCGCCCACGAGATGCGCCGGAGGTATCCACACGGACCCCAGCTGCCGGCCGACGCAATTGTCTTCGGCAACGAGTGCTCGGCGGCCGTTGCCTCGTTCATTGGCAGGGCATCGCGTTCAAGGAGGGAGCGAAAGCTGTCCACGACTGTCCCCGAACTGCCCCGCCAGGACCTCACTCCTCGTATTTCTATGTACTCGTCAGCTCGAGAGCCTCAGCTGCCGATGCTCGCGGAGTGTTGCGGCCATTTGCGACCCAAGCCGTACGCTCAGATGGAAACCGTTTAAACTAGCGGTGGAGGTCCCGCATATGGCGAATCGGTTCCTGGCTCTCGTCGTGATTCTCGTGCTCTCGGCTTCGGGCGTCTGGCTCGACTCTGGGACGGTGACGGCCCAGTCGCAGCAGGCGTCGTCAGCGATCCCGAGGACTCCGGATGGTCGCCCCGACTTGACGGGGGTCTATGACGTGGCCACGATGACGCCGGTCGAGCGGCCCGCCGAATACGAGGGCCGGCTGCACCTCACCGACGAGGAGGTGGCCACGATGGTGCAATACGAGGAGGAGCGCAACGTGCGCGATCTCGCGCCCCTCGATCCCGATCGGTCTGCACCCCCCGTTGGCGGGGACACGTCGCCGACCAACTCCTACCTCGAGGGCCTGTTCCGATTGGGTGGAGGGACCGTGGGCGGCTACAACCTCTTCTGGCTCAGTCCAGGCGATCGTCCCGTGACCATCGACGGGCGGGCACGGACCTCTCTCGTCGTGGACCCGGAGAATGGCCGGGTACCGCCGATGTCGCAGGAGGCGCGACAACGTATGGCGGCGCTGCTCGCGACCCGCGCAGCGCCCGACGCCGGCGAGAGCGACTCGGGAGGGGCCAGCAGTCAGTATGACGCGGCCGACCGCCGGCCGCTCGCGGAGCGGTGCATCCTCGGGTTCGGCTCCACGTCTGGACCACCGACGCTGCCCAACTACTTCTACAACAACCTCAAGTTCATCGTGCAGACCGAAGACTGGGTGATGATCTACAACGAGATGGTCCACGACATTCGCGTGATCCGCATTGGTGGCGATCATCTGCCGCTGAACGTCAAGCAGTGGATGGGCAACTCGGTGGGTCAGTGGGAGGGCGATACGCTGGTGGTCGAGACGACCAACTTCACCGACAAGACTCGTTTCCGCGGCTCGGGCGAGAATCTGAAGGTCACCGAGCGCTTCACCCTCGCCGAGGATGGGACGATCCTCTATCGCTTCACGGTCGAGGACCCATCGACGTGGGACCGCGCCTGGACGGGCGAGTACCCCTGGAACCCGAGCCAGGACGAGATCTTCGAGTATGCCTGCCACGAAGGCAACTACGCGCTGGACACCGTGCTTCGCGGCGCTCGACTCGCCGATGCGGAGGCGGCTGAGAGCGGTCGCTGAATAGAGGCCATGGCCGCCGAAGGAGAATCCGTCAGCCTGGGTACGGCGGCCGAGGGGTTCGATGTTCGTTCCGCTACTGCTTCTTCCCTGTCCCGTTCAGGCTGAACTGGCCGCCCCCGACCGACATGGTGACGTTGATCATCGCACCGTCGAGCGTCAGGGTCATGACGGTCTCGCTGGGATTGCCACCCCGGCCGGCCCGTTCAAAGGCGAGCACGAGGTCGTCCCCATCGTTGGCGATGTCCGTGATGTCGTTGCCGCCGCCGCGACCGCCCTCGAGCCTCGCCGCCACCTTGCCTCCGTCGTCCCGGACCGTCGGGGCGAGACTCTCGAAAGCGGCGGGTCTCCACCTCGTCGCAGTCGTCGGCGGGACGACGGCTGACGCGTTCGAGGTCCCAGCTCACCTCCAGCCAGACCTGTCGGCATTCGGGGCCGACCCTATAATGGCGGGGAGGCTTCAGGCATGAATCACCAGCCACCGAGATCGCTTCTTCCGATCCTGGCTCTCGCCGCCACGACTGTTCCGCTGGTGGCACAAACGGCAACCGAGGCGCCGCTGCTGCGTGTGCAGGGCGCTGCGGAGGTCCGGGTCGTCCCAGACCTCGCGGTCGTGCGGCTCGGGGTTGCGAACGAAGCGGAGACTGCGCGGGAGGCACAGCAAGCAGTCAACAGTGCATCTGACGCCATCCTGGATGCCGTGCGACGTGTCGGCATCGACGAGCAGAATGTCCAGACCGTTCGCCTGGTCTTGTCGCCAATCTATTCGTCTCGTCGACCGGGTGACACGCAGGAGCCTCGCATCGTCGGATACCGAGCATCGAACACCGTGTCCGTGCGTGCTGACGACCTGAATCTCATAGCAGCGGTGATTGATGCGGCCTTGGCCGCTGGTGCCAATCAGCTCGAAGGCGTGTCGTTTGGGTTACAGGACGACCAAGCCGTCAAGCAGCAGGCGCTACGCCGGGCTGTCGATGAAGCGCGCGGAAAGGCCGATGCGATGGCCGCTGCCCTCGGCGTGGAGCTGGCTGGGATTATCTCCGTCACCGAGGAGCCTGGGATTGTCCGGGAGCCGATGATGGAGATGTCCCGTGCCGTTGCGCTGCAGTCCGCCCCCCAGACAACGGTTTCGCCTGGTGAAGTCGCCGTTAGCGCGTCCGTGTCGATTGAGTATCGCTTGAGTGAGCAGTGAGTCAGGCTGGGACCGGCCGT